>JBCCKK010000253.1:0-5095 GCA_039027395.1 Verrucomicrobiota bacterium
AAGGCATTACTGAACTGCCCCAAGCTTGAATAACCCACATCATAAGCAGCTTCAGTCACATTATGGGTGCCCCGTTTTAGATACTCGGCTGCCTGCTCCATACGAACCCGTCTCAAAAAGGCTGAAATGGTATTACCTGTTTCCTTTTTAAACTGCCGGCTCAAATAGGTTGAGCTACAACCAACAACTGAGGCTAAGCGATCAAGAGTAATATCTTCGTGAAAATGTTGGCGCAACCATAGCATTACCTCGGGAATCCGCTGATCTTGACTAATAGCACCAGCTGTTTTGTTTCGCGGACGCTGCCCGAAGGAAAAAACATAGTGGGTTAGCATTTCAATCATTTTCCCGTGATACCAAAGTTCAAGACAGTTCTCTGTAATTGGTGGTCGAATCAGATATTCAATACCTTCCAAATCAAAACGTGACAGTTTACGAGGAGGAGTCGGTCCTAATCCATAACCGTCACCCTCCAGCCAACGAGCTAGCCCACTTTCAAGCACCTGCTTTCGTTGCTTGAGAAATGTGCCTAATCGCCCTCGTTCAACTTCGATTAAGATTCGCCTTTGAGCTCCTCCGTTAAACGAGATTTCGATATCCTGGCGGGTTGTTGCAACAAAACTAACCTCCTCAGCACCGACTTCTACATGGTGTCCGCCTCGCCTAATTTGAACATTTCCCTGGAGATTGATGAGCAGAAGAAGATGATCAGAAAACCCACTTAGGCGGGCAGACTCCCCCCGCCGAGAACGGAGGTAGGTAATGCTACCTCCACGCTCGCTACCACTCGGATACAACCGAACTCCTCCCGGGAGTTCGATCATACAGCTTCACACTGACTTCTTGATCCGAGGAGAACCGCTACTTCCCGAATCCAATCCGGATATTTTTCTTGCTCATCCAAATCACAATCGACTCGTTCTTTCAACCTGGAAGCTCCATGTTTTTCAAAGGTCTCATCGAGATCTTTTCCATGTTTACAAAAGTGCTCATAGGATGAATCCCCGAGCGCCATGACAGCAAAAGTGATGTGGCTTAAATCCAATCCTTCCGCGTCAGTAAACGCTTCAAAGAATTCCTCACAATCATCAGGCGGTTCGCCATCACCCCAGGTACTCGCAATTACCAACACACGCTGGTCATTTTTGAGCTTCTCAGTGGAATATTCTCCCATATCGAAATCGTAGGCTTCAATGCCTGCTTCCGTGAGATCATCCGCAGCTCGACCGGCTAATTCTTTAGCAGCGCCCATTTGAGACGCATACAATACAGTCACGTATTCATTCATTTTAGTTTTCTCCTTTTAGTTTAGTTTAATTCTTGAAGGGCTTTTCTCCAATGCATGGCATGTAACGGATTTGCATCCGAGTGAATCCAAGCTAGCAAACGACGTGAAGGTCGGTGGTAGATTTCAATGTCCGCACATTCAGGACGTGTTGGATCATTACGCACCATCCAAATTTCAAGGTCTTTACTTTTGGGAAAATGGGAATGGTTTTCTTTTGTTAGTAAGTGCCAAAAACACCCGCATTCCTTAAGTTTTGCGCCAACCAATCGCTTCGATAGCGTATGATCTGGATGATGCAGAGATAAGTTAATTGGGCAATGATATTTAGTAAGCTGTTTTAGAAACAGAGCAAACAGACTTGTCGGTAAGATCTTGGCATAGTCTTCTCCAATGTGATTCAAGACTGCCAATCGCGCTAGCGGTGCCCAGCCACCAAAGGTCTCGGTCGGCATCAAGCGAGCCGCGGAAAACCATTGGGCTCGAAGATCTTTCACTGGTGGCATTGCCACCGGATCTGGCGGGGTAAAGTCAATGCCCTGCGGAGCTGGCGTTTCAACCGCATTTGCCGCAACCATTGTATAAAACACATCGAGATCCGATTCATGCGAAAGGACGATTTTGAGGTGTCCATGACCGTTTTGGTGAAGAACCTGGCAGCTTAGGCAAAATCCTTGATCTGAAATCTCCTCTACAGCAAGTATTGTCTCCATCATGGCCGTGTTTAGCTCTGATCCATCCGAAGTGTTAACCCAAACATCGCCTCCAGGAACTCGAGACCATCCCGAAAACACTTCTTCCCGTGAATGCATTCCCCAGCCATTCGTGGACCAACTTAAAACAGGACCAAGGGCCTCCATCCACAAGAACCACTCCGACCATGACATTTCGAGAACGGCATACCTTCGGTTCTTGCCATCTTCGTTGGGTGCAAACGGGAGCATTTCATCCAATCCAAGTGCTGACTTTTTAGGATTCTTACCCGATGGGCTGTTTAGGTACTTCGATGGCTCATCCGAATTCGGCATGACACTATTTAAGCTTGTTTCAACTGATATCGCTTGCGCGCCGTTGTCTTTTTGTTGTGCGTAATTGCGATATTGGCAAAAAATTGCCCCAAATTTGTTCTTCGAACTGGTTAATTGAGACTTGATTTCATTACGAGATTGAGAAAAAGTCTCATAAGTGAATCAGCAGAAACAGCTATTTTCTGAACAACCCTACTGGTCCGAAATCGGCGGATGGTCTCCCGTGTGCGGGGACTTCTACAGCCGCGGCATTAGTGTTGAGCATCACCAGTTCACGGTGGACCATACGACTCGCTGGTCTGATTCATTTCACCCTGGAAGCTTTGAATTATGCATCCAGCTCGAAGGTGTTTGCCGAGAAACCTCTGCAAAGCAAACACAACAATTCACTTCACCTTCGCTCATTCTTTACGAAACCACCACGGCCCAACACTTTCATTTTGAACGTACTCGAGGTCCACACCATTTCGTCACATTGGAAATACCTCGTGATCACTTCAAAAATAGCAATCCGAATCAGCCTATTTCCCTTCCCCTAACGCCCACCGCGTTAGAACTTGCCGAACTTTCAAAAACAGCCGTGCCGTCAGGCTTAGAGCTCAAAGTGCTTGCCAAGGCATATCAACTACTTGCTGAGACTCAGGAGCAGCTGTCATCGAAGCAAGGTCTTTTCTGCGAAAACTGGAAAACCGAGCACGAATCGCGTATTACCCGAGTCAAAGAATACTTAAAAGAACGAATGGATCAACCTCTCCAGCTCGAAGGCCTCGCTAAAGCTGTCGGTTGTAGCCCTCACTACCTCAGTCGCACTTTTAGTCAGACTGAAGGGCAAACAATATCCCAGTTTCTCAAACAGCTACGACTCAACACAGCTGCCCAGCTTTTAGGTCAAGGAAACTTGAATGTAACAGAAGTCGCTCTCGAAGTCGGTTATAATTCCCTGAGTCATTTTAGTCGGGCGTTTTCCGATCGATTCGACTGCTGTCCCTGCTCCTATCGCCTTCGAGCAACGAACGCTACAAAGTGAGCTCAACTACCTACTTAAATAAGTAAGCTGCTTGGGCAGGGATGATTTGAGAAAATCAACGACCTCCAAGGATGGAGCTACCTGCGCGGAATCAAAACGCTACGCGGCAGCTATTAGCCTACTTGCCAATAAACCTGGCTTGGTCACCCACTCAATTCGTCGCAAAAATTAGCAAAATAAAATAAATTCTAAAGGTTGCGTTCGGAGCACTTCGTCCTAGGCTACTTCACCTTATGAAGAAACCTCATGTTGTTGTCCTAGGTGCAGGATTTGGTGGACTTGAGTGCTGCCGCCATCTGAGCGAAGAAGATGTTAATATAACACTAGTGGATCGCCAGAACCACCACCTCTTTCAACCCCTTCTCTATCAGGTTGCTACTTGCGGTCTCTCCATGCCCGATATTGCAAAACCGATCCGCTCTATTTTTACTCGCAAAAAAAATCTCTCGATTCTCATGCAAGAGGTCGAATCGATTGATCTCGACCAAAAGAAAGTAACGCTTTCAACTCAAGAGTTGAACTACGATTACCTTGTAATTGCGCTGGGTGCAGTCACCGGATATTTTGGTAACGACCAATGGGCAGAGTTTGCTCCAGGATTAAAGTCACTCGATGACGCTGCTCGAATTCGCCGCGAGATCTTGTATGCGTTTGAACGCGCAGAAGTTGTTGACGACCCTACCGAACACCAAAGGCTATTGAACATCGTCGTTGTTGGGGGCGGACCAACCGGTGTAGAACTTGCAGGCGCTTTTGCTGAATTAACCAACCATGTAATGGCTGAGGATTTTCAGAAAATCAATCCTCGGGAAGCTCGAGTGATTCTAATTGAAGCTGCCCCCAAAATTTTGGGAATGTTTCCAGAACCTCTGCCACAACAGGCCTACGATCAACTTCGAGCTCTTGGCGTTGAGATTCGACTCAACACACCCGTTAAAGACATTCGAAAATACACTGTAGAACTCGAAGACGAAACGATTGAAGCTGCTAATATTATTTGGGCAGCTGGAGTCCAAGCAGAGCCAATTACGAGAGACCTTTCGATTGAAAAAGACCGAGGTGGCCGAATCATAGTCGAAAAAGACTGCAGTGTGCCAAAGTATCCTGAGGTGTTTGCGATTGGTGACATCGCTTCCATGACCGATGCGAGGAACACAAAAGTACCAGGAGTATCTCCAGGCGCGATTCAAATGGGGTCGCATGTTGCTGGGATTATCAATCGAGAAACGGGAGACGAGCACCCCTTTCCTTCGGGAACTCGGAGTCATTTTGTCTATTGGGATAAAGGGTCTATGGCGACCATTGGCCGTTCTGCAGCGGTGGCCTCGGTTGCTGGTCTAAAGATGTCTGGATTTATTGCTTGGGTACTCTGGCTTGCAGTTCACTTACTCTTTCTAGTCGGGTTCAAAAACAAAACATCCGTACTCCTCCAATGGTTTTATGCTTACGTTCGATATCGTCGCGGTGCTCGTATCATCACCGGACTAGAAAAACTAGCCCACTCGAATTAAAAATGCCCATTAATTTCTTATAGGCTTCCTCTTGTCTACGGCATCGGGAAGCCTCTATAATTTCCTATGGACGGGGATTGGAACGAACAGCCGCAGCGACGGAGGCGAAGACGAAAACGGCGCCTAAGCGCCAGTGAAGAGTCGTCCCCAAAACCCCTTTCGATTGACCTTTTAAAACGCACAACTCGCCGTGGAGCCAAACGCAAGCGCGTGGGTGGTGTTCGCTTAGACCTTTCAGAATCAC
>JBCCKK010000254.1:0-5043 GCA_039027395.1 Verrucomicrobiota bacterium
AAAGCACTTAAGGTTCTGGCTCCTTCTTTATAATAGCGATTGAGATAGCGAGTAGCCTTACCAATCAAAAGGAACCCCAACGATATTGCTCGTGGCCTGGCTAATTGCCTTGCGCAAATCTGCGTTGTGAATCTCAACTTCGGGTTTTGAGAAATCGAGCGATGTCAAACCTTCAGCCGCCAAAAGGGGCGGGGGGACCTGGAGAAAAACTCGGTAGACCATCAATTTGCCCTCCATATCGCCAGCAGAACGCGAAGTAATAAAACTTAGGACATCCTTCAGATAATACTTCTTATCAGTATCGATTGGTGTCGAGTCTTGAGCCACACCTTCTGATGTGGTCGTGCTGGAAGTGACATCGCTAGCCGGGAAGAATTCTTGGAATGTCCATCGACGTTCCCGAATTGCGTTAGCATCGATCAAGTTTTTAAGAGCAACTTTGCAAGCTTCCTCTGGAATATTCAGTTGAACGGCTATTTCGATAAGCGTGGTTGCTCCATCGAGTTTTGAATAGATTTGCCAATGAAATGCCGGAAGGGCCTTGCTCGGATCAGGGGTCCCAGTTGGCTCATAAATTCTGTAAAGAAAGTCAGCTTCCATAACGATCTATGCGGAGGGTTGAGGACTGCCAAGAGCAATCACCAAATGTGATGTCAGGTTGTTACGAGATAAAGGGAGGATAAACCGCATGGGAGCTAATTGAAGACCTGCTGTCTGGGATTGGGTTAAGGACTGTGGAATGGAAATACCAAGGGTTGAGCCGAAATGTTCGCGCGCATTGCTCGATATGATACTTGCCAGTTCACCAATAAGATCCAGTGACGTTTCTTCCGTGCGCTGGTCTTCTCCGAGTTCCCCTAAGAGCTCATGAATCATACTTTCCGGCATTGTAAGGCAGATCTTACCTTGTTCACCTTTTTGGCTAAGTTCAATAACCCCAGTAAAGTCAAAAAAGTCGGTCTGGTTCAGTGCAATCACTGGCTCATTCGGGACAAATGCTGACATTCCAGGAGCTAGTTTTTGAAAGCACTGACATGCGATCTCAATGAATTTTTCAAGGTCCTTTTCGGTGAGTTCCATTATCTGCCGTGGTTCTCCGTTACGCTTCTAGTTTTTCCAAAGAAAGGGAGAGATAGGCCGTATGCCCGCCCCATTTTAATGGAATGACAAATGTAGTGAGCTTTTCGGGAATATGAACATTTTCTGCCGGGCCAACGATGACCACGGGAACGGAAATCATGAATCCAGAACCGAGGTGTTCGCGAGCATTACCTGATATGGTATTCGCAATTTCACCAACGAGATCGGATACGAGCTGATCTTCATTCGCTTCTTCTCCCATTTGAGACAGAATGTCTTGCACCATATTTTTCCCGACTGTGAAAGAAATACATCCCTTTTGGTCGCCGCTAATTCCGATGGTTCCGGTGAAGTCACCTTTGGTTTGGAAATCTTCTTTGAGGAAAGGAGTTCCAATCTCAGCAGGGCTTCCTGCAATTTCGGTGAAATAGTTTGCAGTTCCTTTTATAAAAATTTCTACATTTGCTGTATCCATATCCTAGTCCTCCAAAACTTCGTTAAAGGCCTCTTCCAAACTTTCCTGAGTAAATGGCTTCAAAAGAAATCCCTCCGCGCCTCGTTTTACCGCTTCGACAGCGGTCGACTTATCTGCCAAGGCAGAGACGACAAGAATGCGGACGTCTTCTTTGATCGCTATTAGCTTTTCGATACATGCCAGCCCATCCATTTCTGGCATCGTGATGTCCATTGTTACAACATCTGCGGGCGAGGCAGTAAATTTTTCGACTGCCATACTTCCATTCGACGCCGTCTCGATTTCAGAAAACTTGGAGCTATCCAGGTTTCTTTCAATCATACGCCGAATAATCATTGAATCATCAACGATGAGTAGTTTCATTATGCAGAACCTCCATTTGTTTGTTTTTCCGGAACTTCTATGTCGAAGCGACAGTATTTATGTGGCTCCGAACATAAGAAGATTTCTCCACCGAGATCTTCCATAACGGAATGACGGATGATATCAAGGCCAACGCCTCGCCCCCCAATTTCATCCGTATTTTCAGCGGTGGAAAAGCCAGGCTCGAAGATGTAAAACCACCATTCATAGTCTTCTTTCTCTTCGGCTTCCTTGGAATCGACCAAATGCTTGGCAAGCGCTCGTTCGCGTATTTTATCGCTGTCCAATCCTGCGCCATCGTCCATATAAAAGAACTTAAAACCACCATTGTCTTCATCCTTTTCCATACCGATGGTAATGGTGCCTTCTGGAGATTTTCCTAGGTTAGTGCGCTCTTCGGGACCTTCGATGCCATGAGCAAACGAATTTCGGATAAATTGTGTGGCACTGTCTCTCAAGACTTTCCGCTGCTTGTCGCTAAGATCCACCCCATTCTTCAGCTCAAACTTCAAATTGACTTTTTTCCCGGTTTTATCGGAAAGCGACTCGACGAGTTTTTCCAGTTTATTGGTATCCATTAATGAGGTTTCTGCTGCCGGAATGTCGGTGGTAGGAACCTTCTTCGGCTGGCCATTGGCTAGGCCGGGAGGGGAAGGAGGTGAGAGTTTCATTTCTGGAGGCTCTGGAAGCGGCTTCTTCGCTTTGTTTCGAGAGGATCCACCCAGAGTGCTCATCTTAGAGCCAAGATCTTGGCACTCCTCGACTTGCTCTTTGCACTCTGCCAATAGACTGACAACCCCTAAGAAGTCCTCTCCAGAGAGTTTAGGTTTGTTGCGAATACGACCGATAGTGTCCTCAATGCCATGTGTCATTTCAACGAAATATTCAATTCCGAGGAGTGAGGCGTTGCCCTTGATCGAGTGCACATGTCGAAATACCGCATTCAACTTTTCGCGTAATTCGGTCGGGCTGGTTAGCTCTTTCTTGCCAACAAAATCTTCCGGTTTGAGCTCACTATTTGCGTGCTGGAGAGATTCGATTGAGCTCGAACAGAAGTCTTCAATATCGTCTGGATCGACGTTCAGAATCGCTAGGAGCATGTTAAACTGAGCATCTTTTTTCTCTTCCGATTCCTTCAATCGGCGAGTCAATTCCACCTGCTCGGTAACATCCCGAACACTTACGAATACACTTTCAATTCCTTCGTCCGACATAATTCGTTTGAATTGAAAGCCGAAATACTTGGTAATGAATTGTCCCGAACGTTCTTGGAAATTTACTTCAGCCTCTTCCATTGGGTTAACCTTGATAAGTGTTTTTTCTCGCTTTTTCGGGTTGAAGAGGAGCTCCATATAGTCACGACAGGTGTAGTAATCTTTTTCGGTTAAGATCCGTTTCATGATGCCTAAGAAGCTCATCCCAGAAAGATCATCCATGCGGAACATTATTTTCAACTCCTCAGAATACTTGCTCGAAATCTGATACTGGGAGTCGATCAGCAGGAGCCCTTGCCGCACCGTCTTCAGAATCGTGTCCGTTTCTCGTTGGGAACTTTCAAGCTCGTCGGTTGTGCTTCTGAGCGTTCTAACCGCGTTTTCAAGGTCGGTTGCTTTTTCTTCAATCTCGACATCACCTCGACGAATCCGAGTAACAAAGTCATAAACAATAAAGGCAAGAATTCCGATCAAGATGAGCAAGGCAATCGTCTGAATCCAACGCACGTTGGTGGTCTTTTGGTCAGCTTCTTGCTCAAGTGCCACCGTCAAGTTGTTCATCTCCGCTAGGAGTTCTAGATTCTTATCGTAGGAGAAAAGGATGGCGCGGTCCAAAATCTCCTGATCAATCGTCCCGGACTGCGAGATAAGGATAGGGCGCAAAATCTCTCGCAGGGGTTCCCAGATTTTCTTTCCATTTTCAACGGCTTGTCGTGCTTCTGGTGACGTGACCGCAGAAATGGTGATTTGTTTTCCAGTTGGGTCTGTGGTGAAACCGCCAATGTCGAACGACTTAAGCGTATTCTCAAAAATGTCGTAGGCACCGTTCAACTCGTCGAGTTCTTTGTTGATGGCAACGTTACGGATCATGTCATCCTCAATTTTGAGAAGGATCTTGGGAATCCTCTGAGAAAGCATCCGTTGACGACCTGCCACGTTAATATTCACCGCATCTTCGGCAAGTTGGACAGCCGTGTAGAAGTTGATTCCCAAGACGACCAAATTAATGGCGACGAACAGTGCAATGGCTAAAAATGTCGCCTTATATCGCGCGAGGAAGGAAGAGCGCTTTGGAGCAGGGGGGGGTGCTGCTTGTTCGGTAATTTCTTGATTCATAAGTAACTTTCTATGTTAGGCCGTTTTAGCCATATCTTGATTATGACAGAGTTGGAGTAGGATCGACTCAACACTGGGGTCATCAATATTCACTTTTTCCGTTTTTCGATGATTAAATATCAATGTTAACGGATATTCCCACCGTGCCATCTGTTGTAAAGCATCGAGTCCATCATGATCATCGGTACGGGCGTAATGCACTTGACCGTGATCAAAGCTGATACTTCCTTGGTGTTCTCCTTGCACGAACTCCAGGTGGCAGGATTTGTTTTCCATCGAGATCAATTGGATAATATGAAGTAACCGAATTCCGTTAAGACGACTTTCTGCCTGATCACGAAGGATCGTATGGACATATCCGGCAAAGAGCTCGGGACTGAAAGGTTTGGACACAAACGTGACCAAGCTGCTGAGTTCTTCGGTGGCTTCTTCAACTTGATCGAGGCCGGGAATTCCAGATACCACAATGATCGGAACGCCAGGATGTTTTTCAACGGTTTTGGTGACGATGGCCAATCCGTCAATTTCAGGTAGGCGTAGGTCGGTAATTACAAGAGAGGGCGTTAACCGATGGATTGCCTCCATACCAGACCTGCCACAATTACAAAGAATCAGATCAATGTCTTTATCGATACCTTCTAGCATCAATTTATAGCTAGAAAGTAGCGTATCATCATCTTCAATAACGATTACTGGGTGACAAGGAGGAGTAGCCATTGTTTATATTTCAGAATCGGAAGAGCAGTTGGGTATAGAAGAAATCAATATCGTCAGCACTTCCGGTGTCACCAATAA
>JBCCKK010000255.1:0-5023 GCA_039027395.1 Verrucomicrobiota bacterium
CCCGACTGGTACGACCCGCTGCCCATCGAAGCGGTGATCGTCTCGCGCCATGCCCACACCGTGCTCGGCGGGCGCAGCGTGCCAACGTTTCGTAGCCAGCAGTTTCTGGCAGTTGGCACAAAACGTAGTGAAGGAGTGGAAGTCTCGATCGTTCAGGATGGTGCTGTTGTGGCTTCTGAAGTGTTAACTTCTAATGGAGAGTATGCAAAAGCGGTCCTGGAAGTCCCTTTATCCAAAGGTAACGGAGACGAATTTGAGTTTTCGGTCTATTCGCAGGGGCAGTTGGTGAATCGAATTCGCAGTCGCCATATTCAAGAGAAGCGAGCTGCCGAGATTCAGAAGGCAGATGCTCATATTCACTCCGTATTTCAAGGCAATCAGTTGCCGCAGTTTGAATTTGAAAAACCCGGATGGATTGAGTTGTTACTGGGTGAGTATTCGATGAGCACCACTTACTACAATTCAGACTACGAGCTTGTCAGTATGGCAGATAAGCCGGGTCGATACGGAGCGGTTACCGAACTTAAGGGTGAAGGTCTCCAGCCAGTTTATCGATATACAACCCTATTTCGAGTTGATGCAGAGCAACCGGTTGACTGGAGTAGCCTTGCGATTACGAAGTTTAACTTGCCGGATGGACTAGGAATCGATCCAGATGTTGCCAAGAGACAAGCCTCGACGATTGGAAAAATGATAAAAGAGGAGCTGGAGAATGATTTTGTCCACAAACCGTTTGGGGCGACTTTGCTTGCTGCCCTTAGGGAATCTTCGGATTCTTATGAAGAAATGCATCGACGAAATGAACCTTGGGCGCGAAATGACGCCTGGTGGTTAAAGTTAAAGAAAAAACTCGGGCACTTTAGACACCGGTATCACGTATCATTGCCAGAAGGATATGACGATCCAGCGAATGTGGAGATGCGATGGCCACTGATTCTATTTTTGCATGGTTCAGGTGAGCGTGGGTATGATCCTAATCCGTTACCAACTAATGGTCCTGTAAGATCTAAAACTAATCTTGAGGTGTTTCCTTTTATTGTCATTAGTCCCCAATGTGAACCTGGAACATGGTGGAAGTCTTCTTTTGTGGAAGACCTACTTATAGAAGTTGAGGGATTGTATCGTGTGGACTCCGATCGGATTTACCTCACTGGGTTATCTATGGGGGGATATGGATCTTGGTTCACCGCTCAAGCCTATCCTAACCGATTTGCTGCAGTGGCTCCAATCTGTGGAGGTGGAGATCCGGATGATGCGGGTCGACTGGTTAACGTGCCAATTTGGGCATTTCATGGAGATGAAGATCGAGCGGTACCTATTGAACGGAGTACACAGATGATTGAAGCAATTCGAAAAAAGGGGGGAAAGTATGGCGTGTTGACGACTTATCCCGGTGTTGGCCATGATTCTTGGAATATCACCTATCAAAATCCCGACTTGTATAAGTGGTTCTTAGCAAACAAACGTGGTCATCCCATTGTGATGCCCGTGCTCGAAGAAATAGCACCTTGATCAAAGTTCTTCAGGAGTCTCCCATACCTAGTTTTTGAAGCTTAGGAGCAATTATGAAAGCACAGTAACTTTGCCCCGGATTCGTTCGGTAATAATTCTGATGGTAGGCTTCGGCTGGGTAAAAGATATCCAGAGGTTCAATTTCCGTGACAATTGAATCTTTAAATATGCCTTGGGCTTCCTTTTTTGATGTCTCGGCAGTCTGTTTTTGCTCATCAGATTCTGTTAGGATGATGGACCGGTATTGACTGCCAACGTCATTTCCCTGCCGATTCAATGTGGTTGGATCATGCGCCTTCCAAAACCATTCCAGTAACGTTTCGTAGGAGATTTCATCTGGATCAAATTCAATTTGGATGACTTCAGCATGCCCGGTGCTACCGCTACAAACCTGCTTGTAGGTTGGGTTGATTTCAGGGCCACCCGCGTATCCAGAGACAACGGATTTGATTCCATCCAGTTTTTGGAAAACGGCTTCTAGACACCAGAAGCACCCTCCCCCGAATGTGGCTTTTTCGATCATAGATTTAGAGACTCCCCGATATCGAGAAGCACAAGCTCAATTCCCTTTTCTGCAAACAACTTCTTAGCAGAAGCGTGATCTATTTCAATGGGTGGGAATGTATCATAATGAATTCCAACAATCTTTTTGCATTGAATAAACTCGGCAGCAAGAACGGCATCGTTAGGCCCCATGGTAAACGTGTCTCCAATGCAAAGAGCCGCGCCTCGGAGGTCATACAGTTCGCCGATCAGTTTCATGTCATAGGTAAGTGCGGTATCCCCAGAGTGGTAAAAAGTGCCCTCGCTATAATTGATTACATATCCGAGAGGGTTACCTCCATAGCTTCCGTCAGGGAGAGAGCTCGAGTGGATTGCGTTCACTGCCTTAACAGATCCGAAGGGCAGTTGAATCAAGCCGCCGTGATTGATGGGTTGAACCTTCTCGATTCCTTGAGATCCGACCCAATTGGCAACCTCAAAAGCTGCAACGACTTGAGCATTCGATTGTTTAGCAATAGAAATAGCATCCGCAATATGATCCTGATGTCCATGTGTAAGCAAAAGCACATCTGGCATAAGTTGATCAATTTTTATCGTAGAAGCTTTTTCGTTGGGTGAGATGAACGGGTCGATGAGCAACGTTTGGTCGCTAATCTCGATCTGAACGCAAGAGTGCCCAAAGTAGGTAAGTTTCATCGCTCTAGAACGTAGCGCACCTTTGTGCTGGATCAAATACAGGTGGTGAGAAACTTGCTTCTTTGATTTAGAAGCCAATCTCTCAACGGGAGAGTTTTACACGGTGGATCGCCTACATCTGGTAGACGAATCCCCTATCGTTATAAGCGCCCACTTTCCAAGCTCCTTTTTCATTCACCATCTGGACAGTAGCAACTCCGTGGAGAATCTTCTTTTGCTGTCCCCCTGTTTTGAATTTTGCGTCGGATCGTGTCTTTAAAGTGAGAAGGTAACCTTTTTTGTTCTTAGCTACCTTGGAAATACTGACATATTGATTCGCGATACTTTTCCAACGAGCCAGCTTCTTCTTTGAGGCTTTTGTTTTGGCAGAACTGGTTGTGTGCCAACTCATACTCTGGTTGTAGCGACTAATTTCTTCTGCAGATAAGAAACGCATCAGCGTCTTCATAGATCGGGCGCTTTTTGCTGTTGCTACAAATGTCTGATAAGTGGCCTTCGCCTGGCCCTTCTGTGCATAAGTCTCAATAGGTGAAACGAAGATAAAAAAGGCAAATGCCAACCACGACACACTCCCAGCAACGCATTTCATTCTTTGGTTATAACGCAATCTTCAAGGGAGCCAATAGAAAACGAATCCGGGTTGGCGGCGTTTTTTAATCTGTAAGATTATCGTTCGATCTTAGGAACCCGAGTTGTTTTGTATTTTTCTCCGTGTTCTAAAACGCGTGTCACGGCCGCGACAATCTCCATTGGTGAAACGAGTTTGCTAACATAGCCTTGGGCTCCCTGAGCTCTGGCTTCCTCCATAAGCGTGTCATCGTAGCCTTGACCGGTGATCATAATGATGGGGACACTGGGCCATTTTGTTCGGACCTCTGGGATTAGTTCCAGTCCATTGACATCACCGAGCTTGATGTCCAGAACGATTGCCCAGGGTTCAGGGTTTTCGAATGAGCGGCGTAAACCATTAGGGGAGTGGGCCAGATCGCTTAGAATGCCTTGTTTCTTGAAGACTTTTTGCAGGCCACTTGCTAAAGACATATTGTCATCAACGATTAAAACCCGCCGTTTGGGTTTTCCAATACCAAACATAGTTAGGAGGATATCCCAAGAGGTGGTCTGAGGCAAGCTCCTTTAGTCAGAGTTGGCGTGACTGAATAGATAACTGTCTTGAGACTAATCTCTATAGTAGCTCCATTGACCTCAAAGGTTGCCTGAATCAAAGTGGCCTATTTCGCCGAAAATAAGAATCGGTTGCCCAACGGTGTAATACTAAAGAGTAGCGTTGAAAAAATCAGCTGGATAAAGTTTTGGAGCGTTCCATGCTACCTAGGAAATCGAGTTATTATGTCGAAGATCTATGTTTACAATCGCAAAAGCAGTCAAGTTGAAGAAGAGCAAGTTTTCAACAACACAGCAATGGAGTTTTTTCACGAGAATCCGTTTGGGTTCTGGCTAATGGAAACCTTTCTCCGGAATAAGTGGGCAACTGAGCGCTATGCATCGTATTATCACTCTAAAAAGTCGAAAAAAGATATTCACGAGTTCATTGATCAATATCAGATCGATATGGCCGAGGTAGACCAGCCAATGTCGTCGTTTGAATGCTTCAATGATTTCTTTATTCGTAAGTTGAAGCCATCGGCTCGTCCTGTTGACCATGATTCTAAGGTTTTAATTTCGCCTGCAGACGCCCGGTTATTTGTCTATAAAGTTTCAGAAGACAAGGTTATCCCGGTCAAAGGAAAGAACTTTAAACTTTCTGAATTAGTAAAAAGCTCTTCAGCAATCGAGCCGTTTATCAATGGCCTCTGCCTCGTATTTCGTTTGGCCCCGATTGACTACCACCGATTTTGCTACGTCGATAAGGGAACGGTTAAAGAACACATTTCAGTTCCTGGATCGTATCGAGCTGTAAACCCGATGTCCTTGGCCAAGATGAAACCCGTTTTCTCAGAAAATCGTCGTGAATACTGCATTTTGGAAACCGAGAATTTTGGCAAGGTCCTACACATTGATGTGGGAGCAATTGGAGTTGGTAAAATTGTTCAGAACCACCCAGAAGGTGGAACGTTTGCTAAAGGGGATGAGAAAGGATATTTCGAGTTTGGTGGGTCGACTTCTATTCTTTTTCTACAACCTGGTGTAGTTGAGATGGATTCAGATATTGTGGAGCAGTCTAAGAACGGCATCGAGACGCTCGTCCGATATGGAGAGCGTATTGGTGCCAAAGTTTAATATCTTATTTGAACAGGCCTTTAGATCTTCTCTGCAATTACAGCCATTGTACGATTGAAATCCTGGAATGGAA
>JBCCKK010000256.1:0-4999 GCA_039027395.1 Verrucomicrobiota bacterium
ACAACCGCGCCTGAAGGTCCTCCAGCCCCTGCCGCAGGCGGATTATCGACTGCACCCGTATTGGATGCCGGACTATTTAGGGTTAAAGATCCAGGAGCATTACCGACCGTGTCTCCCTCAAAATCTTCTTGGTAGAGGATTTGAGCTGAAAGAAACGGACTTAAAATGGCCAAAATACCCGCAACACATACGGATTCCTTTAGCCGACGAACAGTTAATAATTTGAGCGCAGTTTGATAAATCATACGCTTATGATCTCAAAACTTGTAATCAGCAACAAAACATGATGTACTCAACCGTTGAGTGACAACATTCCATCCATTCGAGAAATAGCCGATAAGGTAGGTGTTTCCCGCTCCGCTGTTTCCTTAGCCCTTCGTAACAAGACGGGCGTGTCCGACGAAACTCGCCTTAAAATCCTCGAAACCGCAAAAGAACTTGGCTATGAACCCAATCCCGAAATCTCGAATTTCATGTCCCAACTCCGACAAGGAGAACTCGCCTCATTTCGTTCAACAATCGGTTGGCTTAACGTCATTTCCCCAGAAAGCTCCGTCTACAGTTATTGGGATCGAGTTTTTGAAGGAGCGCAAAAAAAAGGCGCAGATCTAGGTTATCATATTGAAACATTTTTTGTTAAGACTAAGGGTTTATCACCGAAGCGACTTTCCCAAATTTTGATTAGCCGAGGCATCCGAGGCGTGGTTCTTGGTGTTGCAGATCGTCCATTTTCTAAGCTTAATCTTGAGTGGGGTCAGTTCTCTGCTGTTGCCATCAGTTACGGTGTTGTTCGCCCTGACCTTCCAAGAATTGTATCCAACCATCAGCAGATTACGGTAGAGGCATTAAAACGAATCCAGCGCAAAGGATACAAACGCATGGGGCTTTTCCTCGTAGAGGGAATGGAGTACCGGACCGGTCACGGTATTGAGTCTGGCTTCTATCTGTTTCAAAATCTGAATCCTAAGAAGGCCCAGTGTTTCCTTAAGATTGCTACGATCCCGCTGTGCACTCCAAATGAGATCTGCGATTGGATTCGAGAGCTAAAGCTGGATGTTGTTGTCACACCTAATACGGACGTGATCGAAAAGATCCAAGAGGGCGGTATTGATATCCCCAGGGATATCGCTTTTGCGACACTAGAACAAGAACCTCGATATGAGGCCGTATCCGGAATAAATCAGCGCCCTGATCTATTAGGGGCAGCAGCCATTCAGAAACTACATGGTTTGATTGATTCGCGAACAAACGCTCTAACAGCAGATCCCTCGATTACATTAATCAATGGCAAATGGGTTGAAGGAACCACCACTCCCAGCCGATATTTTTAGGGAAACTGATCACGCGCCCACAGCCGGTGAACGCGCAAATCAGCCATTTTATCTATGCGCTACGCAATCTTTTGGCTCCCCAAAGTCCGATTCCTGCAACAATTAGTAGTATAACTGCAGAAGGCTCAGGCACGGCTTGTAGATCGCTCAAATCAGTGAATACCTTTAATTCATCAAAGTCAGGCTGATTGGCGATTCCAAAGTCAGTAGCTCCAAAGAATTGAAAGAAGTCCGAACTTCCAAGTGAAATACCCGTTGTTGAGTCCGTAAGCTTCACGACATTGTTCGAATCCAATTCTAATTCGGTAATTCCGCCTGCTTTGATGGCATCATAGTTAGTTGTATCCAAGAGCCAAAGGCTTCCATTTTGAGCTCCAGCTCCACCCAGGTTTTCAAATTTTGAAATCACCAGATAAGTCGTTCCTCCACCTGTTACTGCAGACGCTGATGAATTTGTCGTTGAATCGTAGCCAAATGCGGCCTCATCCGGTCCGTTCGAACCAAAGAGCGTGACAGGTGTCTGTTTAAGGCTCTCGTTTCCTCCGTTTGTAGAAGAATCACTAGCACGCAAACCACTTTCGTAGGCAAAGCTCGCCCCTCCTCCTTGACGGAAGAGATAGCTTGTATAGACCGTTGTTCCAGCCGCCAAAGACAACCCTGTCAGTTGCCTCGATGCAATAATTTGATCGTAAGCTCCTCCATTATTGTTGTTATTTTCGATTCGGAGAGCGTTTCCAGTATTCGCATAATCGCTAAACGAAAGTGCAGACACAACGTCGATCCTAGAATTCGATCCATTTCCACTTCCCGTGCGAGCCCAGGAAGAACCTCCCCAACCAATACCTCCACTTTGGCCAACAAGCCCATCATTCCCAGTCGCATAGTCAAACCCTTCATAGAGGATGAGCGTTGCCGAAGTAGGAAGAGCAAACACGCTCATAAAGGCTGCTAAGCCCATTACCTTTAGCCACGTAGATGAATAAATGCATTTGTTACTTTTCATAACGGCATTGTCTTTTACTTGAGATAAAGTTCAACATGACCTACAACTCAACTGTTGAGTTCATGGTTTCGATTCGTGATATTGCTAAAAAAGTAGGAATCTCCCGTTCTGCCGTTTCTCTTGCCCTAAGGAATAAACCTGGAGTTTCAGAAGCAACTCGAGCTGAGGTTTTAAGGGCTGCTGAAGAGCTGGGTTACCAACCTAATCCAGAGATGTCTCGAATGCTCTCCCAAGTAAGACAGAATGAAATTCCAACATATCGTTCAACTTTGGGCTGGATCAATATGGTTTCGAGGGACTCGAACTGGTTCGAATATTCATTCTGGCAGCAAGTTCTAGCGGGCGCACAAAACATGGCCGAAAGACTTGGATACAAGTTCGAGCAGTTCTGGACTAAAGATCCCGGTTTAACCGAAAAACGACTTTCGCAGATTTTAGAGGCTCGAGGAATTCGAGGCCTTTGCCTGGGTCCTACCAATGACCCGGCCTCAATTCCCGATTTCAACTGGAGTGTTTTTTCAGCAATTTTTATCGGGCATGCTCCCAATGATCTTCCAATCGCTCGAGTCTGTTCCAATCATCAACAATCGATTTCCCATGCCTTAGAGACGGTTAATCAGCGAGGCTACTCAAGAGTTGGCCTACTTTTAGTCAAAAATATGGAAAACCTAACTAGCCATTTGTGGGAGTCCGGCCTTTATCTGTTTCAACATCTACATCAGGATAGCGCTGAAACCTTCCTAAAAATTGTTGAGCCCGATCAATTTTGGGGCTCTGAAATCAAAGAATGGATATCCGACCATCAGCTGGATGCAATTCTCAGCCCTCACATTGATTTATTGCGCTACTTAAAACAGGAAGGATTTAGAGTCCCTGGTGACTTGGGCTTTGTGTGCTTGGATTGGGATAGGAGTCAGGCCGGAGTTACCGGAATGAATCAACGAGCAGATCGGATAGGCTTAGTAGCTATGCAGGTCCTTCATGGGCTCCTAGATTCACAAAGCAGTGGAGAGTCCTCGCATTCCCTCATTACACTTGTCGATGCTCATTGGAACGAAGGTGACACCGTCACGAAAGCGTCGATGCCACCTTATTCTTCTTAATTTTCCAAATCTTTAGAGTCTATTGCACTTTGACATCGTCGAATTCGAGCTCAAACGTTCCGTTATTCCATGAGCGATAGAACTGAACCGACTCAAGCTGACTGAGATCGATACTTGTAAAGTCGCTGAATGGAACAGACACATCCTGCCAAGTTCCGTTATGAATCAGATAATTACTCAGAGAAATGCGCTGCGTCGTTCCCGAGTCTTTAAGTTGAACATACATTCCTTCTGTCGTTGACCGGGCCTTGAATTTCAAAGATTTGCTCTGCCAGTTGATTTTGTTGATAGCTGATGGATAATCCCAGCGATAGCTCGCGTAGTTAGCTTCAACAGAAATCTTTTTGTATTCCGTCCCTTCAGGAACTTCTGCAGTAACGGTTTGCACAGTCATTGCATACGTCCCAACGGTTCCGCCATCGTTCCCAAAGTCATCGGGCCCAGTTTCTGAATAGATGAAATAGCTGTCGGCAATTATTTGAATCCCACTTTGATAGAAATCTTCAAAGGCCTGATTAAAGTTTCCTCCTTCAGGTAAAATCTTCGTAGACCATGCAAAGCTGGCTCCAATTGGGGTAAGTGCATCAACGGTAACGGGAATGATAATCGTACCGGCTCCCGGATCTACTGTGACCTTAACCGAAGCCCAACTCGACCAATCTGTGGTGTCAAACAAGTCTACTGTTAGATCGCGACGGGCTCCTGCTTCATATTGAACCGTCACATCATATTCCAAACCAGGAACAACCGAAGTTGGGCTGGTGACAGCGATGATATTGTCAGTAAACGAACTTGGCTCTACAACACGGATTCCATACTGAACAACATCTTCAAGATTCTCGTTCCACGGAGCTCCAACCGGCAAGATTTTTACAGTCCAACGGTAGTCGCTTGCAACAGCTGTCGAGGTTGGGATGGTAACCGTAAAATCAACCGTTCCTTGCCCCGCGTTAACGGTTGCTCTTTGAGAGACTCCGACTCCCGACCAGTTTCCATCCAGCAAGTCGATCGTTACATCCCGACTAACACTCGCTTCATATTCGACACGGACTGTGTAGTCGAGCCCCTTGATAACCTCAGTTGGCGCCGCATAACTCGTAATATCGTCAATGAAAACAGGAGGATCTCCCCAAGGATTAATCGTATCAATAAATGCTTTGAGATCGTCACCCATAGCTGACGCCTGGGCCGTTGTTGGATGTCCACTGCCGCTTCCAAGATATTCGAAAAAGAACGTGTGCAACTTAGTATCCCCATCCTCATTCTTCACGGTATCTACAGCCGTTTGAACGAATCCAGGCCAAGGACTTCCAGGTTCGGTTGCATCCATACTTCCGAGAGCCGCTATGATGTGAGCATCAGGACGAACAGCTCGAAGACTCCGAATCATCTGAACATAGGCATCAATATAATCCTGATCGGGCTGGTCTTGTTGCCATTTATCATTTTGGCCAATATTCATCACAACAACTTGAGGGACCCACTCGTTCCAATTCACGGTAGGAGTTGCATCCCAAGGCAGGACCCGCTCATAGAGTTGAGTCAATGTATGACCACCGGCA
>JBCCKK010000257.1:0-4954 GCA_039027395.1 Verrucomicrobiota bacterium
TAAGCGCGTGCTTATAGATCATGGTGATTTGGGAAACCCCTTTAGCTTTTGCGGTGAGGATATAGTTCTGACCTAAAGTTTCGAGCATACTCGTTCGCATTAAGCGGCTGCAATAAGCTCCGTAGGGAAGGGCAAGGCAAAGAACGGGGAGAATCAAATGGGCCTGAGCGCCCCAACCCGCGACCGGAAAGATGGGAATGATGATGGCAAAGAGCAGAATGAGGATGGGAGCGATGACAAAGCTTGGTAGGCAGATTCCCAAAAGAGCGAGCAACATTGCGACTCGGTCAGTTCGGGTATTGTGGTGCACTGCGGCTAGACTTCCGGCAAAGATGCCGATGGCTAGGGCAAGACCTAAGGCGAAGAAACCGAGGGCTGCGGATTTCGGTAAGGTTTGTTTTAGAATTTCAACAACGGTTCGGTCCCGGTATTGGGTTGAAACTCCTAGATTTCCCTGGAGAAGGTTTCCCCAATAATTTCCTAGCTGCTCGAGCCACGTTCCATCGAGGTCATACTTCTCAAGGAGTCGCTTTTCTACCTCGGGATCCAAGTTTCGCTCACTGACAAAAGGAGATCCCGGAGAAAGACGAATGAGGAGAAAGGTGCAGCTAATTACGATGACCAAAACGGGAATGGTCCAAAGGAGTCTGCGGAATAGAAAAGGAATCATGAAATCGGCTTCTTTTGACTATTCCTCCGCCAGATACATCTCACGAAGTGGATGTTCAGCTAGAACGTTAGGTTCGATTCCTTTGAGTCGATCGGCATTGTAGAATAAAATGCCTGCATAGTAATACAGAGGTGCAATCGGAGGCTCACTGTGGACGAGTAGTTTTTCTGCTTGCTGGAAAATCTTCATGCGAGCTTCTGGATCTGAGGTGCGATTGGCTTGATTAATATAGGCATCGTACTGATCATTACTCCAACCCGTGCGATTGTTACCTCCTCCGGTGATAAAGCAGTCGAGAAATGTGTTGGGATCCACGTAGTCGCCAATCCAGCTTGAGCGAGCTACGTCGTATTCGAGATTCGCGAGTGTTTGCAGATAGGTAGCCCACTGCTGATTTTTCAGTTCACATTGGATTCCCAACGTTGTTTTCCACATGTCCTGGATTTCCAACGCAATTTTTTCATGAAGGTCGGATTTGTTGTAAAGGATGTGGAAACGGGGGAACCCTTCACCATTGGGAAATCCGGCTTCCGCCAACCAGGCTTTTGCCTGCTCGGGGTCGTGGTCAATTCCGGAAGGGGGAGTATAGCCCGGCATTCCATGAGGCGAGAAGGCCGTTGCAATCTGCTCTCCTGCTTTGGTGATTTTTCGAGTAATACGCTCGCGATCAATGGCTGCGCTGAGTGCTTTGCGAACCAAAGGATTATCGAAGGGTTTTCGCGTTGTATTAAAACGGTAGAAATAAGTTCCGAGGTACGTGTATGAGTGAAAGTCGGGACGTCCGATGAGTTCTGCAAGTAGCATCTGGGGGACCATGCCTTTGTCCAAAATTAGGTCGGCCTGGCCTGTTGCGTATAGATTAAAGGCAGCTCCCGCGTTTGAGACGGCAAGAGCGTCAATCCGATTTAGGCGAACGCTATCGGCCCTCCAATAGGTTGGGTTCTTTTTAAGTTCAACCCGATCGTGAATCTTCCAGTCTTGAAGGCGGTAAGCGCCATTCGTCACAATATTCTGCGGCTTGACCCAGCCGATTCCGTGTTTCCTCACGGTGGGAACGTGAACCGGGAAGTAGGTAACAAACGAAGTGAGGCTAGGAAAGAAGGGGGTGGGAGCGTTGAGATCGACAATGAGGGTGTGATCACCCACCGCACGAACACCCACTTTGGAAAAATCTTGATGTTTACCCTTGTTGTAATCCTCGGCCCCTCGAATGAAGTACATGATGTAGGCGTACTCTGCTGCCAGAGCCGGAGAGAGGGCTCGTTCCCAAGAGTTAACAAAATCATGAGCCGTTACCGGTTCGCCATTACTCCACGTTGCATCGTTTCGAATCTGAAACGTGTATTGGGTTTGGGCTTCGTTGGTTTCCCAAGACTTAGCCATTCCCGGAACGATCTGTCCTTTTGAGTTGCGAGCTGTGAGTCCTTCAAAGAGGGCGTTGCAAATACGGCCTTCTAGTTGTCCGGTTATAATCGACGGGTCCAGCGTTTGGGGTTCGCTTCCATTGATGAAAATCAAGTCGACCTCTTTTGGACGGGATGAGCAAGCCGCGAGAATCGACAGACAACCAACAAAAGCAACGGCGAGAAACCTTGTGACAAAGAAACACTTGGCAGGCTGTGCCGAGTGGATCTGAGCCGTGAGCCTAGACAAACTGCAATAGGACCACAGCTTCACGGCGGAGGTCCTTATTCGGACTTCGTTTCAGTCGGAGTTGGCTCGGAGGTAGGAGAGGATTCCGTTGTGGCAGATTCAGAGTTCGAAGGGACTTCGGATGGGAGGGCGGGAGTGGAAGTCTCTTCCGTCTCCTGCTGCTCTGTCTCGATGGCCTCAATACTTTGTTCCAAAACACTTCCACTACCGGACTCTCGATGACTGATCAACATAGCCAAAGCAATCGTGCATACGAAAAAAGCCCCGGCCATCCAGATAGTGATCTTTGTCAAAGCGTCCGTAGTACCCGCACCGAAGAGTGAGTCCGTCATTCCACCTCCGAATGCTGCTCCTAAACCTTCAGAACGTGGGCGTTGGATCAGAACGACCAAGGTTAGGAGGATGCAGCAGATCACAAGAACCACTGTCAGTGCATAGATTGAGAAATTAAGCATAATAAGCCGTAGACATTATGTGGAAGACTCTTCGTGACAAGCGTTTTTGACGATTTCCACAAAGGATTCTGCATCGAGGCTGGCTCCTCCTACAAGAGCACCATCGATGTCATTTTGACCAAGGAGCTCCGCAGAGTTTGCTGGCTTGACGCTACCTCCATAAAGAATTTGCACTTTCGTAGCGATTTTCTCAGAGGTAATTTCGCGCAGAGTATTACGGATGAGGGCGTGGACTTCTTGAGCTTGCTCTGGACTCGCCGTTTTTCCGGTTCCAATCGCCCAAACGGGCTCATACGCAATAACTGTGCGCTCCCAATCGTCTTCCGTGAAATCGTCGCAAGATGCTTTCACTTGAGTTGTCACGACTTTCTCCATTTTACCGCTTTCACGTTCTTGCAGGGTTTCACCGACACAGATGATGGCATTGAGATTAGCCGCAACTGCAACTTTGGCCTTTTTGTTAACGATTGCATCTGTCTCGTGGCAATTCTCGCGACGCTCTGAGTGGCCGAGAATCACATATTTGCACCAGAGATCTTTGAGCATGGCTGCTGAGATTTCACCTGTGTAGGCCCCGGAAGCCGCTTCGTGCATATTTTGAGCACCTAAAAAGATTTCTGCGCTTTGATCGATGACCTCCTTACAGGCATGAAGACTGGTGAAAGGGGGACAGATGACGACATCAACATTGTGAACCTTCTTCCAGTGATGAATGATATCATTAACAAGTTCCACCGATTCGGTGGCGTTCTTGTTCATTTTCCAGTTTCCGGCGATCAGGGTACGACGTGTGCTCATAATTAGTTTGGGTTCTAAATCGTTCTACTTATCGGTTAGGTTTGCAACCCCGGGAAGCTCTTTTCCTTCGAGGAGTTCAAGCGATGCTCCGCCACCTGTCGAACAATGGGTAACTTTGTCGGCAACGCCGAATTTTTTAGCTGCGGTAGCTGTATCGCCACCTCCGACAACCGTGGTAGCACCATTTTCAGTAGCCTGGGCAACGGCTTCGGCTAAGCTTTTGGTTCCTGCACTGAAGGCATCGAATTCAAAGACGCCGGCCGGACCGTTCCAAATAATGGTCTTCGCATTGAGGACCGCATTGCTAAAGATTTCTCGAGTTTTCTCGCCACAATCCAGACCTTCCCAGCCGTCGGGGATTCCTTCTGAGTCATCGGCAGATTGTGTATTGGCCTCGGGACTAAAGTCGTCGGCGCAGATAAAGTCGACAGGAAGATGAAGAGTGACTCCTCGTTCTTCTGCCTTTTTGCAAAGTTCAGGAACAATTTCAGCACCTTCTTTGTCAAACAAGCTGTTGCCGATCTTCATGCCGGAGAGAACACTTTTGAACGTGTAGGCCATTCCGCCGCCGATGATAATTTCGTCGGCTTTATCCAAAAGATTTCGGATGAGAGGAATTTTATCGGCAACTTTTGCACCTCCCAGAATCGCCAGGAATGGGCGTTTCGGATCTTCAAGGACGGCTGCAAATGCAGCAAGTTCCTTTTCCATGAGGAAGCCTGCCACCTTTTCGGGAAGATCGACACCAACAACTGAGGAATGGGCGCGGTGTGCTGTTCCAAACGCATCGTTGACGTAGATGTCTCCCAGTTTAGAAAGGCTCGAGCGAAATTCGGCGACCTTTTCAGGATCTGCCGTAATTTTCTCACCATCTTCACTTTTAGCTTTTCCTTCTTCTTCGATGTGGAAGCGGAGGTTTTCCAAAAGAACAATGTTTCCGGGATCGAGCTTGGAGCATGCAGACTCGATTTCAGGTCCGACACAATCATTGAGGAAAGTAACGGATTTGCCTACGAGCTCCTCGAGTTTGGCTGCAACCGGCTTAAGGGAAAACTGGGGAGTAACTTTTCCGTTAGGACGACCTAGGTGGCTCATCAAAACGACGGATGCTCCTTGTTCCAATGCGTATTGGATGGTTGGAAGAGCGGCTTGGATTCGTTGTGGATTTGTGATCTCGCCCGTGGATTTGTCCATGGGAACATTAAAGTCCACACGCATGATGACGCGCCTACCGTTAAGTTCGACGTCCTTGATGGATTTTTTCATGAAAGGAGTTTCTGAAATTTTCTTCCCTCCACCTAGCAAGATGAAGTCTTTTTAGTAGACTCTTCCACCAGGTGTCGGAACATGAAAAGACGATGGGAAACTAAGCTTTAGA
>JBCCKK010000258.1:0-4884 GCA_039027395.1 Verrucomicrobiota bacterium
CACAGATCGATGAAGCTTGGTATGGATTAATGTTACCTCTGTACACCGCAGAGATACCCAACAAGCCTATGTTACTTATTTCTCTGAAAGACGATTTAGAGGGGGAAGATAAAGCAGGGTTGTTCGATAAGGTTCAGAAGTTTCTGCAGATGCGTTTGAATAAAGAGTCGATTGAAATTTTAGAGCGCCCCAAACCGCTCGGAGTCGAAACACCAACGGAGACCGATGTGGTGGCCGAAGAGGCTCCTTAGTTGCGTTTGCTGCTTGTTTTTTCAGCAGTTTGTCCGCTCTTTGTGTGAATATCAAAAAATTCGAACGCTCCTTTGAGTGGAGAGCTAGGGTTTCGAAATTGAATTTCTTGGCGCTCGGGTTCTACCTCAGTGGTTTTGTGAGTTTTCGTAGGTGGTGAAGCACAACCAATTCCCAAAAACAGTAGAATAACAAATAATACTTGGATCATTGTCTTGGAAGCGTAGCAAGGCAGAGTGTTTAAGCAACCCTCACACCTTTTTGCCCTTCACGAGTCAGATTTTCTTTCTTTGTAGGCGAACTCGCGGTTAAATAGTCGTGCTATGGCGGCCAAAGCGATTGCATTTATCAATTTCAAGGGCGGTGTAGGAAAGACTGCGGGTGCCGTCAATGTAGCGGCAAGCCTTGCTTATTATCAGAATAAGAAAGTACTTCTCGTTGATCTTGATCCGCAATGTAATTCCAGCTTTTGGTTAACGGACCCTCATTTTTGTCGCAACCATACGAAAGGGGGAAAGAATTCAGTGGCTCAAATATTTACCGACCATATTCAGGGTTCTTCCATTTTTGATTTTGACACCGCTGTTTTACGAGGCGTGCCCTATGTTGATGAGTATTCAATGGTTCCTCGTCTCGATCTATTGGCTGCCGATATCAATTTGCTCAACGTAGAAGATAAGATTTACCAAAACAAATACGCTCAGTTTTACCGGTATCTCTACAAAACACTTCAGCCTATCTACGATCAATACGACTACATTATTTTTGATTGTCCGCCCAATGTTTACGCGGTTAGCAAGAATGCTTTGTTTGCAGCTGACTATTGTGTGGTGCCTTATATGCCTGACTTCTTGTCGCTTTCAGGATTTCAGATACTGGCTCAGCGCATCGATGATTTTAATGGAAGATCGAGTGGCTACCGTCAAGGTAGAAAGCCGTGTTCAATTGCGGCTCTTATTGTGAATCATTATAAACGAGTGGGGAATGTGTATCAGGATGCCATCGAGGAATTGAAGACAATTTTGGCGCAATTGAAATCGGATGGATTGGTTCATCCCAAGTGTTCGTTACTTGAACCTCCGATTCGGACCTGTGCCGCAGTAGCTGCATCCACCGGAGCACATCAACCCATCTGTGTTTATGATGAGGGCTCTAATGGCGGGACTGATTTTTACAACGTCTCACTTGCCCTGGAGCAACATATCTGGAGCTTAAGATGAGTTTAAAGAATCTATCAGAGCGGCTGGCTGCATTATCTTCTGTAATTGAAGAAAACGAAGGTAAACTCGGGGGCAAGGCCCTGGTTAAATCCGCAAAACTGTTTGAAGGGCAATTGGCAAAATTTGAAGATCGGATCGGTGATGCAGTTCAAGGGAGCAATCCGCAAGTTCGAGAACTGCAAGCGCTACTGACGGGGCCCGACCGAAAGCTATTCACAGTGGCTGCTTGCCGAGCGATTTATCGAAAAGCCTTGGGAAAGAATCCTCCGCCAGATTCTTTCAAGACACCTAGCAGTGCAGTTAAAACCTTGGTGAGTGAACTGAAAAGCTCTGCAAAAGCGAAACTAGCACTTGCAGAGTGCCGGCAGATCATTTCAAAATCCACGGCCCCCAAAGGGCAGGTTGCGAAAGATGAAGAAAGATTGCGCCTCGAGATGAATCGTCTGGGAGCCCTAGATGATGAACAACGTCAATATGAGTTAGAAACTCGTTATCGAAAGATTAGTGACCTCAAAGCGTTAGCATCTGCAAACGGAATCAAACTTCCCAAAGGAATCACCAAGCAAAAAGTGCTGAAGTCTGTAATTGCTCGGGCTCAGCGAGTCCGTGGACATTACTTGGGGTAGTAGTAATCAGTAGTGATCGCTCGGCTCTAAGACCAGTTTGGCGGAAAAAACCAACGGCGGGGACGCCCTACGAGGCAATGAATTGATCGGCATAGCGTATTAGCAAGGATCGTCGTAACAATATATAAAAGGCGTGGGATTTGATTCATGAGGGTTCGAGGGAAAGAGCTTCGATATTATTGATTCGCTTTCTTAAGCTTGGTATCGGATGAAAGACCCATTCTTTCTCTGTGGTCAGTGTATCGTCGCTTTGATTGAGCTTTTGAAGTTTTTGGATAAGGGCTAAGACCTGATCGGGACTCGATTTTTCAGCAAGGTAGGAATCTGCGTTAAGCATTGCTCGATTGCTGAGGGGAGGCCAAACAAAAAGGGCGAGAAAGCACCAGGAAGTCATAATAGCCATTCCTCCGAGGCCGTGTTGCAAGGCTGTATTCGCGGGTAGAACACCTCCAGGAACGGTGCACGATAATAGAAATCCGGCGACGGACCAGGTGATGATGATTAAAAGCGAGAGGCGAGTTTGACCACAATTTTGAAACCACTGCTCTCGCAAAGCAAGTAGTCCAAGTTCTTTTGCACTGAGTTGGTCAGCGGCGCTTTGGTTAATGAAAAATCGGTTCTTATAAAACGGAAGCATCATACCATTTACACCTTCTTGACCCCCATCATCAATGAGCCGAAGGCGAACAGGTTCAGTGCCCAGTTGTTCTAGTTCTTCGTTGATTCTTGATTCCAGTCTTTCGTTTTTAGAAATATGTCCTGTTCCTAGATGCTCAATGAGACTAGGTAAAACGTAGATTATAAGAATAAGAACAAAACAAAGAAGAGCGGCAGCGATCCAGGTGGCTCCCCAGGTCGCAGGCCCGAGCCAACCGAATAAGCTGATGCCACAGGCGAGACTCAAAATGCCAAACCTCTGATTTTTTACCCAAGAGCTTAACCAGGAATTTAATGACTCGTTGGTTCTTCCTAGTGAAGATTCGGCGGCAAACCCAATCAAAATTTCAAAGGGGAGAAACGCAAGAATTAAAAACACTGATATGAGAAGCGCATACAACGGCAAGATCCAGGGGGCCGGGTAAAATGAAATATCTCCAAACCCCAGAGAAATTCCATATGCCAGCCAAGCTAGACTTAAGTTAAGTCCGATACTGCAGATACCGGACCACAGACGAAAGCGCTGGTAGCTAGTTGCGGTCATGGGGGAAAGTAAGACTGATTCTTCGAAAAGCAAATCGGATTTCAAGAGGAAGAAAATCCATCCGGAGCCTTTCCTTCAAAATAAACATCGCGGTTCGGGCGAGAGCCAGGACTATGAATATCGAGGAGGACTAGCGCGTTATCCCCGGTGGTAAAACTATGTTTAGTTCCCGGAGGAAGACGGAGAAAATCACCGACATGAAGTCGATACGGCCTGTTGTTCAATACAGCTTGGCCTTTCCCTTCAAGAACGTAGTAAATTTCTTCCGCATATTTATGATAACTCGTAGCTGTTGTTGAATGAGGTGCAATGGAGACTCGATAAGCAGTCATTGTTATTTCTTCGGATTCGCTGACTAGAGTTTCTAGTGCGTAAGGGCCTAGATGCTGGATTGATGAGGATTGACCTTTGGAGTAGTGAAGAATCTCTGTTGAAGTCATAAAATAAAATTACGAGATGGAATTAATTTTGTCAGGTTTCGATCGGAGTTTCACAATCAAGTGGGAAAAATGTGTAGGAGTAGGAAAGAAATGCCTACACGACAGTCTTTCCAATGATTAATAGGGGTTATAGTTATGGGCTGACGTCGTGTATCACCCTGAAGATCAGCTGATTACACGAGGAATTCAAAAAGGAGTCCGGCTTACAGACACTTTGGCATGGATCAAGCGGCTTATTAATAGAAGAAATAATGTCATTGGAGATCCATATGTTGAAAAAAATTCGAACATTTATCCGTAAACAACTGAAAAAAGGTCAAACACTCGTTGAGTATGGGCTTATTATCGCATTACTAGCTGCTGTATTGATAGCCTCACTGTCCCTGATGAAGAACTCAATCAGTAATATCTTTTCTAAAAATGCTTCCGAGCTGGAAAGCGTTTCGAGCAACTAGCATTCTGGGTTGCTCTTTTCTAGTCGTCTGAATTGGATTCGAATCTCTTCTCAAGAAGAGAATTCGCATCATGTGGTAAGCTCTTCCGAGGTATTTTATCAAATCTTAGCAATCTTACTTGACTTTATCGTATTTTCAGTAATTATTGAAATTATGAAAAGCAAATCATCCCAAGCTCTTCTTGAAGCAAAGGATGACTTCATCGCCCAGTGGGGGGCTATGGGTAGCGCCTGGGGAATCAATCGAACCATGGCACAAATTCATGCGTTGCTGATGGTAACTCCCAATCCAATGAGCACGGATGAAATCATGGAGGATTTGAAGATCAGCCGAGGTAATGCGCATGGGAATCTTCGAGAACTCGCTGGCTGGGGGCTAGTCCGCAGTGTCATTCGGAAAGGAGAAAGAAAAGAATTTTTCGAGGCAGAGAAAGATATTTGGAAAATGTTCTGCATCATTGTGCGGGAACGCAAACGGAGAGAAATTGAGCCGATCTTAGAAGTGCTTCAACAATGTCACTCTCGAACAAAGGATGTTTCAGGTAAAGATGCGGAGACGTTTACCCAACAACTCAAGGAGCTCAGTGACTTTGTGCATAAAGCCGATCGGGTGATGGACGCCGTTTCTAGAAGTTCAGAGAACCAGCTCATGCCTCTTGCTATGAAGCTCATTAAATAATTTTTTTACAAAAAA
>JBCCKK010000259.1:0-4873 GCA_039027395.1 Verrucomicrobiota bacterium
ATTAATGATTGCTGGGTGAACGTCCGTCACAAGGCCCGAGGCTTGTGCGGCCACCGCCACCTGCCGGAACGGCAGCACAAAACCTTCACCGCGGATAGGGTGAGCTGCTCACGTAGAATGCCGCGAGTTAGATCTCGGCCTATGATTTGTAAGGAAACACGCGCCTTCGTGAAATTGTTGACCCGGGCTATGGCTGCTTTCCAACGGTCAGCAACACTTTCAACGATAGACGCCATGGCGACCATGAGAAGGGTGAGAATTGCCATTGAAACTAGCAGCTCGATGAGAGTAAATCCCGTTCGATGTCTTTTTTGAAAAGTCTTCATTTATTGAGTTAACGGGATGGCCGTGGTTACTCGATAATTAGGACGAGCACCCGTGTTTGTTGCCGTTTGAGCTGGCCAATAGAAATCGAGGGTGAGATAAGCGATTGCGCTATCTCTGCTGAGGTGACTTTCCACTTGGCAGGCTACAGCAGCACGCGAGACGCTTGGAAGAAGGCCCTCGGATTCAGAAAAATAAAATGTTCTTGGGTTACTGAGGAGAGAGGTGTCATTAAGAGGGGGAAGCACGAAGACGTTACTGTTGCCTTCTAGCGGATTATTCCGACGTTCGCTTATTAATCGGGTTGCTAAATTAGCGGCGCGGATTTGCTCAACGGAGTCTCGTTCCGTGCTGATGCCGATCACGAAGACTCCAAGAAGAGTCACCAGAGCAAAGCCTACCAATCCCAGGGCCAGCGTGACTTCTACTAAGCTGAAACCTGTTTTTGATGAATTCTGAAATCGCATTAGGGACGAAAGATTCGAACTTGGCCGGTGAGTCCGGATATCATAAATGCCACCGGATTTGGACGTTCAATGGCTTGGTTTTGTTCTTGGAAGCCGAACTCCATCGAAGACGAGTAGGTTCCACTATTAAGAACTTGCCCGGATGGATGAAATGTAATGAGACGATCGAAGGTAATCGTTTGACTGCCGCGACGATAGGTGATGTTACAATTTGAAATTGCATCTCCCCCTGTGGTGGGAAGTGTGGAAATGGCTGGAGTGTAAGTGGTTCCACTGGATCGGGAGTCGCGAAAACCGATCCCTTTGAGCTCAACACTAGGTTGGCTCACGACAAAATCGGGTTCGTCATTCACTGTAAATGACGTTTTCCCGTCCATTGCATCTAGACCAGTCGTGGATTCGAACATCAGAAGATCAACAGAATCCGTATTTGCGGTCGAGAGGGCGACATAAACATAAGTATTCATCGCGGAAGCCCTTATTTGAGCATAGCTGACAAACCCTGTGGTTTCAACGATGGCACGGCGGATTTCTTTTCCAGATTTATTGTTGTTGAAACCAACAACGGAAACGCTCACCAAAACAGAGACAATGCTCAAGACGGTCAGCATCTCAACAAGAGAGAATCCCGTTCTGGGGTGGTTGTGAGCTGCATTAAAGGAAGAAATGCAATAATTGAACTTCATGGCTAAAAATGTATCACTAATATCAGATGGATGCAAGAAAATTTACTTTGTATTCACAAAGTCCATCCATTTAGGGACTTAAAATGAAATCTTCGAGGGAATATTGAGGGTTTGAGTGATCGAAAATCGAACTAGGCCTCGAGTAACTGGGAAACCGTTATGATCTGAGGAGGGGCACTTGCTTTTCGGAAAGCGCGAGCGATAACCATATCTGCCATCGCTTGAGCGACTGCGGGTAGCTGAGTGTTGACGGATGCAGGTCGTGCATTTTCGGCAAAGACGTCATGATACTTGTCGAGCCAAGACTCAGTGAACTTATCGGGCCAGTCCATTTCGTTCCAGTCCGCATCATAACCGGTGATTTCGACATCATCGGAAATTCCCATTTGGCGTAGTGCAATTCGAATATCGGCAACGGCTGGATCATTGGTTGCCATAACGGCAGTATAATTCCCTCGACTCATTTTTTCTTCGATGAGGTCACGATAGAAAGGAATTCGGATTTCAGGGTTCTTGTCATGGGAGATGCCAAGAACCGTGGATTGCTTCACGGTTTCTTCGGAGTAGCCAAATTCACGAAGAGCTTGTTGAAAGCCTTGACTCTTTTGTTTTTCGAATAGGGCATCCTTATTCGATTGTATTCTCAGTATCTTTTTGTGGCCCTTATTTAGTAGGTGACGGGTTAACGCACATTGTCCCTGTGCGAAATCGGAGCGAATTTGATCGCACTCACGGATATCCGCCCACGTTGCAAGATAGACGATTTTGAGCCCGTTGGCTGCATATGCTTGGATACGACCAATCGTCCTTTGGCTGAGATTTTCGGGTTGGGCAAAGACAACGACATTGGAGCGCATAATCTCAGCCTCCTTGATCCTCTGATCAAGAATCTCCTCAGTATCTTGCTGGAGGGGAATCGTGCTGACGGACAGGCGGAGTCCAGTATGATGACTTAACGCCCAGAATAACCATTCCTCAATGGCAGGCAGAAGATGCTCTCGCTTACTTGACGGAGGGTTGTGTAAGTTCGGACGGTTCAACGACGTAATCAAATCAACCGCAGGGCGGCCACGGACAATTGCTTGAGTCGGATCGTCTGCAATGACGCGAACCCCGCAGCCATGGATCTTTTCAACGACCCGTTCATTCACTAGTTGGTCGAGTGCTCGATGGACTGGAGAGATACTAGTGTCAAAATGTTTGGCTAGTTCGCGAGTGGATGGCAGAAAATCACCTTCCTTAAACTCTTGGCGAACAATTTTTGAAGAAATGTAATCGTAGATCTGCTGTTGTAGGCTTCCTTCTCGAAGATCCTGATTCCTACGGGTTTCCGATGCTTGTTCCTTCATTCACAGTCACAATACTCAGATTTTAGAACGATCAAAGTAAATATCCTTTACTGATATAAGTGATATAGTTTATGCTATTCGCATGATCCCGTCAACCGCTGTTTCTCGCACCGAGGTCGCAGAAGGGACTCAATCTGTTTTTCTCGAGAACTGGGAGTTTATTTATGAAGCAGACTCTGGCCTTTGGTATTCCCTGGCATTTCGAGATGACAAAGGATGTGTCTCTATGGGCCAAGCTATCCCGATGTCTCCGTTCTCATTAAAACTTTTTGAAAAGGAATGGACCGCAGAGCAGGCGCAGTCATTCCGTTTGATCGAGACTCCTGATGAAATCACTTGGGAATGGCAGGACTCAAGCCTTCGAGTGGTTCTCGATGTTTTCAAATCTTGTGCGGACCCAATGATCTCCTTTCGAATTAGGGTTCACGCAATCGGAAATCAATCCATACCGGTAGAAGGCATTTGCTATCGTTATCCGGCCTTGACTGTCGATCCATTAAATCCTGCCAAGTTGTTTGCCCCAGGGCAGCCTATTGCTCCCGGAAGCAGCGATATAGATTTGGTTGAACTCAGGCTGAATAAGGATGTTAAAGAGCCGTTACCTAGCCTTCCCGAAGGTTGGTTTTTGCCGACTCCCGACCAAAGTCCGGGGTGGATCAGCTTAGACTATGAGAAATCGGAGATGAGTTTTTCGATTTGGATGCAAGATCATAAGGCCACCGCATTTCCAAAAATTTACGGGGTTGAACAGGGAGTTTCTATTGAATTCGAGCATCAGCTTGCAGATTTGATTTCCGAGGATCGGCCACTTACCAGCGAAGGACCCAATCTTTATGTCAGTTCGGGAGGAACGGAGCCGCACAGGATCCGTGTGATGGCTAATAGTTTAAGTTCAGAGGCGATCAATCGAAATGAGGTTGATCATTTTCGTCTGATCCAGATCGTTCCGCATCCGAAGGCCAACTGGACAAAACATCTTCACGGAGCTGCTCTGCAAGATTGGATACCTCGACTCGAGCAGATGCGGGACCTCGGCTTCAACGTGGTTTACTGCCTGCCTGTTTGGCTATGTCAAGATGGACTGGTCTATGCGGTAACGGATCACTATCAAGTCGACCCCGAAATCGGAACCGAAGCAGATGTCCGAGAATTTGTCGATCGGGCCCATGAGTTGGGTATGAAGGTTCTTTTTGACTATATTCCGCAGGGAATCGGAGACCGCAGTCCTCTTATCGATGAACATCCAGATTGGCTGGTTCGAGACCGATGGGAGCGTCCTTTTGGGTCGCACGGCTGGGGGCCTAAACCGGGTGCACCCAAAAATGGGCATACCTATAGTTTGGACTGGGGCCATGAGGATATTCAAGATTTCATGTTAGACTGGGCCGAATGGATGATCCGAACATTCGATATCGATGGCTTTCGCACAGATGCGATGCATTGGAAAGAGCCCAATTTTTCCAAAAATAATCCGAACCCTGCTTGGCAAACTACGTTTGGGGGTGTTCGGCTGGCTGCTCGATTGCGAGAGCGATTAGATTCCATTCGCCCCGGGCTTATCATGCTTGGTGAGGTTGCCGGCCCGATCTTTTCAACGATGCATGATAGTCTCTACGAAGATGGCTGGATTCTAAAAAAGCTAAATCAAGGTTGGCTTTCCGGAGACCCCTATTGGACGGCACAAACATGGCAGCAATGGAATAAGGAAGCAGAACAAGGATGGCCCAAGGAGCAACATCGGTTTGGATTCACATTGAATCATGACTGGACGAGTCTTTTAGAAATTCAGGCAAAAAGTCGATGGAGGTGCTCCGTAGCGATCATTCACTTGTTGTCCAAGCCGGCACCTTTTGTTTTTTACCCCGAATTGAAGGGTTTCGAGGCATTCTATAAAGAAGCTTTGGGACTTCGCGAATCGCTCGTAAATAAGGGGTTTAACCCAGAATCAATTCGACTAGACAATGCAGATGTTTTTGCCGTGTTGTGGAGGCATCCAATCGAACATGTTGCTTATCTGGTTCTGTCTCACCTAGGTACGAATGCTGAA
>JBCCKK010000260.1:0-4870 GCA_039027395.1 Verrucomicrobiota bacterium
TAAAATTATACGAACAAGCATCATGAATTTTCCTTGCAAATCCACTAGTTGAACGGAAGAAGCTTAATGCGGTTCTCGATTCGTGATGACCCTAGAAGCCCAAAAATAATGAATTTCTAAACCAAAAAAAACTCCCTTCGGATATCTCGATTTGGCGACCGGAAATCTGAAGGGAGTTGAACTTCAACCACGATAAAATCATGGCAGAAACAGTCGACCATTACGGTACAAATAGCTCTCCGCAAAGAAAAAAGGGCCCTCAGCATCCTTTTTTGTGGGCGATTATAATCCTCTTTTTGGGGACAATTCCTACGCTCCTTCAAGTTTCTGAGCTATTTGCAACCAATTTGGTGGACACAGTAGAACATTGTTATGAATGCTACATGAGGCTTCATCAGATCTTTGGAAAGTAGAGGTATCTCGTCGCAACCGATGCCCAGGAGCTTGGTATCATTGCGAGAATTGGATATCCAACCCCCAGAGCTTTGTTGTCTTCAAATATTGCCCTCAGCCGGATTAGAAAAATAGCTGCCTAAAAATCTCCCAAACTCCTGCAAGAGCAACAAGCGCCAATGTAATTCTTGGGACCGAGCAGGTAATCTCATCAGCCAAAGCCCTTACGGTGGCAAAAAACCAAGAAATCCATTTGGGAATAGATGGTTTCTCCCTATCGGAGCATGTTTCCGCAGCTTCTTTTTGAGGTGTTTCGTGTATCGGGGCAGAAGAAATGTCTTGCTCCTCCTGTTCATGTGGATTCTGATCATTTTGATCGTTCATATCATTGTTCGGTCTATCTCCTCTCCTCCGGCATAAGATTGTGGTGATTGGACTGCCGGGGGAAGAGTTGAGGGGTTAAAGAGTCATCGTGATTATTGGGCTTGTGGCCCTCGACAAATTTGGTGTGGGTCGGGACCACTCCGAGTTCGACATCATTGCTAAATTCGTGTTCTTGTTCATGCACTCTGAAAAAGTAGGTGTGGATATCTAACCTTCTCCTTGTACGGTTTAGCTGCGAGGTAGACAAGAGAGGTTTCGAAGAAAGACCTCTGTTAAACCTGTCAAAAATTGGCCTCGGTGCCTCGGAAGGTTCGATTTTTCAGGGTTTAAAGACCGAGAGAAGTCAGATTCGTCATATCTGACTTAGTTTGCTCCGCCGTGTCGATCGCGCTTCCATTGTATCTGCAACAGGGCAAAGCCTTTCCTGCGCTTTCGTCCTTCATCAGTTCAAGTGTGGTAATCTGAAACGCTCAAAGTCTCGTCCTTGCGCCTCAGTGTTTCCGTTTTGCGAATAAATTCGCTGCAACCAAAGCACTCCCCCACTCTTCCAAAGACTACGCAAAAACCGAAAACGGATTTTGCCTTGTGAGTAATGCTAGGCTAAGTGGCCATCAAGGTATCCAACAGTTTCCACAAGTGGAGCCTCAGTCGGAGCCTCCTTGACCGCCATTCGCGCTGCACAAATTGGCTGGGCATGAGATTTCACGGAAAGAAATCTCTTCTTAGAGGTCTTGTCACAGAAGTGATGCTTCGCAGCCTCAAGGCTGAGGTTGGTTAGGTTTTGCTGCGACCCGAAGCCGCCTCTTGGTAGTGCTGCGCTCTGCTACGTTCGGGGTAGCCTTATGAGGCCTTCGAGTCTGTGATTCTTGACTGCCTGAAAACTCTTTGAGCTTCTTTTTCGTTTCGCTCGATCGCTCAAGCTGTCGACTTGTGTCTTCCATTCTATCCACGAAAAATCGGCGCTCATGGTCTATAAGGCGATCCCAGTATTCTAAAGCAAGAACATGGATAGGGATAGATATGTTGCTCAAAGAGCACAGTTGAAGATAAAATGGCGTTCAACTGTGGGTGGTGCACTTCCCTATGTTTTTCGCGGGGGATAAGAAACTCGTAGATTAGCTGCAGTTAACACTGCAAGGAAAAGGAGGTTCATGTGGAGGAGCATGAAGTATGGAAGGAACTCTCTCAATCCATCGAGGTTCCGGTAGAAGTTGATGGGGTGACCTCTCTCTGGAGAGCAGTCCTGGTTCAGGTGATCATTGATGCCAAGACCAAAGCCAAATGTCGCGAGCAAAGGAAAGCGAAAGCTGAAGCGCTTGCCTGGCTGAGTCAGCCAGAAGAAGGCAGTGACTTTGCTTTGATTTGTGATCTGGCCGGCTTGTCACCGAGTGCGACGAGAAAGGCGGTAAAGCAGATCATGCGAGGAGATCGAAAGATCTCCTTCTCGTGTATGCGCAAAGAACGATCTGAGCGCCGTCTAAAATTGAAAATCAAACTAACCAACCAAGGAGACTATGATGAAAAAAGCAAACCAACCGACCAAAGCGATTCGTGCCGGAAACATCCGTGCCGTTGTCTGGACCAATCAAAGTGATGGAGGCGGGGAGTATTTCGCCGTGACGGTTATGAAGAGCTATAAGGATGCCGACGATACTTGGCAGGAAACCACGATTTTCGGGCGTGATGATCTTCCGAAGGTGGAGCTGGTGACACGCAAAGCCTATGAGTTTATTTTTCTGTCAGCAGGAAAGTCGAAGGGAGATAAATTCACTGACCGCCTGGCTGAAGAGGGGGCGGAAATTGCGGTCTGATTAACCTCCCGAGCGATTGAGCTTTCGAAGCGCAGATCGTTTCGCCGCACTTACCTTCGCCAAATCACCTCTTTGTCTTTGCGAAGACTTGGCTTGGCGGGAGCGATGTTTTCTCAGGGCGTTCTTCCAGCGATTCTTGGAAGACGCCCTTTTCTGTTTGCGGGAAACACGAAGTTCTTCGGCTTTTCCATACGCTGCACCTTCATAGGGAGCGGCTGATTCGAGCAAACGTTCCACCTCCGAAGCAGGTATCATAAGGCGCCCATAACCGGTGATGACTTTTACTTTACCAGCATAAAGCTGGCGATATCCCCAGGTTTGAGACTTGCCGAAGAGAGCAGCGAATTCTTCCGGTGTTATCACCACTTTCTCAGGAGGGAGTTTGCTCATCCTCCTAGAGGGAAGAAGCAAGATGTGTGCTAGAATGCTCGCTGCTTCGGATTTTGATTTGAAGAAGCAGGCTTATCAAATCTTGGTTGCAGGCGATGTTCAAGCTCTACGGACTGTTTTTGTGAAAAATAAAACGCCCGTTCGGTCGCAACCTATCAATGAGGTCATCGATTAATAGGTGTTGAAAAGAAAGGAAGATGGCTCAGAATATCACCCGACGAATTAAGCTTAGTCCTCCCGGTAAAACAAATGAGCGCTACTGCCATAACGGAAGATCTTACAATTCTTGGAGTTGCGACAATAATTAGTTCCGTGTTTCCTCTAGTTGTCGGAGAATTTAAATATGATCCCAAAAACTCAGAGCCGCAGATGAAGGGGGCAAGCGGAGCGGCTGTCTTCTCTATAGTCGCATCGCTCTTATCCGGTTACTGGATCATCGGAAAATGTATGGGGGAAAAGTTCATGTATGGCGGTGTCATCTGCTTTTTAGCTCCAGCAATCATTGCCGTAATTTGTTTTGCCCTGATTTTGGGTAAAGTGTTTCTATGGGAATCTCGTCGCGATGAGAAACAGCCAAGGGCTGTTCTGGCCCACACTCTGACCTTGCTCGGGTTGCATTGTCTTGCTTTCCTTATGCTTGGTTGGTCGTTAAAAACCTATGCTATGAGGAAGGATAATATTCGAGTCATAGTTGACATAGGTAATATCGAAAAAGAGACACATTTCGAGATTCTGGACTATTACGGAAACAGAATAGACCCATTCAGTCGGTATGAAAAAAAAGGGAAAGAAGCCGGTTGGAGTTCCAATGTTGATTGGTATTGGGATGACTATGAATTTTTTGGAGATAAGAAGAAGTGGGCGCTATTCTCTTTAAGTGAAAATCAAGATAAATTACCAAAGATACATAGCATTAGAGGCGGGAAGTATGAAGAATGGAAAAATATTGGGGTCAGGCCAACCCGGGAGGCAATGGGTGGGTGGACCATAAATCCTGAGAAAAAATAAATAACATGAAAGCAATCATTGAACTACTGCGATTAATAGTCTGTTTAACCTTTTATCTGGCATATGCTGATACCGTTAATGCAAACACTAATTTTGTCTTCAGTGTAAACGTGCCATCGAGTGAGGACGTAAAAAATGCAGGGGCTGGAGAGGAAAGAAGAACTTTCGATCTCCGATTAAAAGATTTTGGAAGAGTCATTTTCGGACAGGTTGGGAAAGAAGAAGCAATTAGTGTGGAGAGCAGGAAAGGTGGTAAAATTTCTTTGGTCAGAGGTGCTGGTGGAGATGACTTTAAATGGTTGAGGTGGGACAATAAACTTGTGGACATCAAAAAAGAAAAAAGAAGAGGGTTGGTATTTTTTTTAAAGCCTTTAGAGCTAGATCTTAAGGAAGTCTCAATTGATGTAGTTCGTGGGACTGATGGTAATGATGTCGCGATTGATCGTGATCCAGATGAGCCAATATTTAAACAGGTCCCTATTTTCAGAGCCCTTGGAGAGCGGGTCTTTGGTTTTATCGGGTCACGGGATGCCGGCTATGTCGCAGACGAACTCAGAGATGCATTGGAGTCACACGATATTAAAGCTATGCGTCGACGCTATGATACTGTCGAATTGGCAACAGCGGGTTTTGAGAACGGATACATTTCTCCAATCAAGGTGTGGGGTATTGAAGGCTTCGACGAACAACTGGGTTATGACGTTGATTATTTGCTTAGTTCAACCTATGAAAGATCTCTCTTTCGAAAAGTTCCAGAGGTGAATACTGAAGGCAGCAATCATGATTATGAAAACATGATGAAAGGCCAGATGATGATTTTGAAAGACAGTTTGAGTTCAAGGATTGATAATTTGAACGGATTTTCTAAAAAATAGTTTCTAAAA
>JBCCKK010000261.1:0-4823 GCA_039027395.1 Verrucomicrobiota bacterium
AAAAATTCACTCAGATTTCAAAAGTCGAGCGCTATTAAGAATGACACCCACTTCAGCAAAATTGTGAACAATCACACCAAGAAGAGGTGAGATAATACCACTCGCAGCCAATAGAAGCATAATCATAGTGATACCAGCCCCTAATAAAACATTCTGATGAATGATAGTCCGTGTCTGCCGGGAAAGAGATATTGCCTTCGGCAAGCGATCAAGCTGTGCATTTGTTAATACGACATCCGCACTTTTCATTGCGATATCTGAGCTGATACCCGTTGCTCCCATGGCAACACCCACATCTCCACTAGCAAGAGCTAAGGCATCGTTTATACCATCCCCAACAACCATAACCGTGCGCCCCGCACTAACCTCGGACTTCACCACCTCAAGTTTCTGCTCAGGTAATGCTTCGGCCACAACCTCATCGACACGGAGATCCCCACCTACAGACTGAGCGATCGTCTTTCGATCTCCCGTTAATAAAAGAGAACGCTCCACACCCATCGTTTTAAGCTCCTCAATCGTTTGGCGAGCTTCCGGTTTCGGTGTATCCGCTAGAAGAAAATACCCAAGCACTCGCGGTTTTTTCCCGGATTCTATTTGCCCGAGCCAAACAGTAGAACCCAAATGGTCCGGACTTGGGGGCAAACTAAAACCTTCGTCAGCAAGCCAGTCACCACGACCCAAGTAGGTAGAATACGCTCCCTTTTGCACCGCTAGGACGCCTTTACCAGGAACTTCTGTAACTTGAGATCGCCCCTTCACCACCACCCCTCTTTCCTTAGCAGCCTCAGCAACAGCGCGACTGATTGGATGGCGCGAACCAACAGCACCGGGAAGAGCATACTTAAATAGATCCGGCTCGCTGCATCCATCAAACCCGTTAACTTTAACTACACCATGTTCCCCCTGGTCCAGGGTTCGTTTTTTGAAAAACACGACCGTGTCTACGTCTGCAAGCGTTTCTAGAAACTTGCTATTCTTTATCAAAATTCCAAGTCGAGAGCATGTGGCAAGTGCGGCCACCATAGCGGATGGACCAGCAAGGATGAAGGGACCGGGACAACCTACAACCAGAATGGTAATCGCTCGCGATAAATCTCTTGTCGCAAACAAAACAATCGCAGCAATGATAAGAATGATTATCGTTAGGTATCCCGCATAACGCTCAACGATCTTAAGGACATGCGTTTTAGATTGCTCAGCATTCCGAAGCAAATCAACCACACGCCCCAACGCTGTTCCTGATCCCGTTTGACTCACTTCCACTCGAACCACCCCACTCAGATTAATCGATCCTGCAAATACTCGACTACCCGGAGCGACCTCGTCAGGTGTTGACTCACCCGTAATGGAGGACTGGTTCACTGAGGAATGACCTTCTATCACTTGACCGTCTACTGCGATTACCTCGCCCGGCCTAACGACAATGATACTACCGGGACAAAGCTCAGAAAGTTCAACTTCTTTTTCTCCGTCCGGGGTGACCAAACATGCGGAGCGAGATTGAAGAGTTTTAAGGCCCTTAATAGCTTCTTGAGCACCCAGAACACTACGTTCCTCGAGAAAGTGGCAGAGATTCATGATGATGGGAATAAGTGCAGCGGTCGTGAATTGACCGGTCGCTAGAGCGGCACATGACGCCAAAACAACGAGTTGCTTTCCCTGGGTTTCTAGATCGTTCTTAAAGAGCCCTCTTACCGCTATAACGAACATCGGCATGATAACCACTACTGCAGCAAAGGCTTTACAGAGTTCCGCCACCGAGTTTTGCTCGACTGGTGCAAAATACTGAATTGCAAACCCCACCAACAAAAGCCCCACGGACAACATTGAGGTGCCCAATTGAAATCCTATGTTGACCCGTTCTCCGACGGTAAGGGTAGACTCGAGCGCTCGAGCTGCCACACTACCTGAAGGACTGGTAAATGATTTCACAGCCTATTCCTCACCTTTAGGACTGCTAAAAATAATCCTCGTGTCGGGCGAAACAAGTTCAACTCTTCCCACGTTATTATAGATTGTTTCCAAAAACTCGATACGCATCCGTTCCTTGAAGATATCAGGTTCTTTTGAGTACTGCTGGTGCAGCTGCTTGAAAACCGATAAATGAGCCCTTGCCTCTGACTTCCGTCGTGTTGCAGACGCCGTTGCTTCTTTCACCATCCGATTTGCTTCCTCTTGAGCTTTAAGCTCTTTCTGATTTCGAAAGTCTTCCGCTTGACGCATCATGGTTTCCATTTCGATTTTAGCGCTTTGAACTTCTCGGAATTCTTTGAGCACCTGTCTTGCAGGCAGGACTTCCTTTATTTCAAGAGCTGATATCGTGACGCCACATTCAAGATCTGCGAGGCGCTGCTCGGTTTGCCTCAAAACTGTACGGTATAGACTTTGAAAAGTCAGCCCATCTCCAGAGTCTGAACGTTGAAGGCGAATCACTTCATCGACCTGCCAGTCGGCAAGTGTCGTGGTGATTGCCGCGACAACTACCTCACGTAAAAGTTGTTCTGAATCCTCTGTTAGAAGTCTAAAACTTGCCGAATCTGAGATTCGGTATTTCACGACAACTTTCATTTGAACAATATTCTGATCGCCTGTAAGGCAATATCCTTCTTCAAGTGGATTGATCGCATCCTGAGAGTCTTGAGCGCTCGGATTTTGCCAGATATCAAGAATCTCTACTTCGCCTTCTTGCTTAACTGGAACTCGTATAACTTCATCGATCGGGTAAGGAAGTGCCAGGAGCAGTCCTGATTCCTGCACTTTTACAAGTTTACCAAAACGTAATACAAGCGCCTCTTCACCAGACTTAACATTTGTAATACCTGAAAAGCAAAACAAGACAATGAGCAGTCCCATCAGCCACTTCATCATACGCATGCCAGTGTCTAACCCTGGCAACAGCTCGGATGTTCTATATTGCTTCATCTTCGACCTCTACGTGACGAACGAGCACCTGAATCTTTTTCTATAGTCGGAGGATCGGTCAAAATCTCGAAGGGACCTTGGTCGGTACGAAGTATAAGTGTGGCCTTATCACCTAGAGTGCGTTCAGCAGCCTGAAGTGAACGCCAATAGCTATAGAACTTGGGATCAAGACGGTGCGCGTCCGCATAAATCCGAGCTGCCTCCTTTTCGGCTTCACCTGTAATAATACCCGCTTGTTCACGCCCTTTTTTCAGCGTCTCTTCACTGTTAACTAGCGCATCATCGCGAATGCGCTGAGCCTCTTTTTCCCCCTTAGCGCGAAGTGTAACCGCCTCGGTCCTACGTTCGGCACGCATCTGGTCCAAGACGGCGTTTACGTTCTCTTCTGGATACGCGATACGCTTAAATCCAACCTGTAAAATACGGATCCCAAAATTCTCCATCGCCATCTGCTCGACGTCATTCAGAATAGCACGTTCGATTTCGTGAATCTTGATGTCTTCAGACTTAACACTCACCAAACCTGATAGGTTGTGATTCCCCAAATGAAAGTTTTTGGCTGCGGTTACCATGCCATCCAACTTATGTTCTGCCTTTTCGATTCTAGGACTATCGACTGAAGTGTAGAAGCGTTCTGGCTTGTCTACTTTCCAGACTACATATGACAGCAAAATCACATTCTTTCGATCTCTCGTTAGTGTTGCTGTAAACGGAGTATTGAAGATACGTTTGCGAGTGTCGACGTGGTTTGCTCGGTCAATCGGCCACGGAGCTTTCCAATAGAGACCTGCTTCCATTGTTTCCCGCACAGGCCGTTCAAAACGAGTTACAACAACAGCATTTCCCTCAGGCACTTGGTAAGTCATGCTATAGCCAACAATCAGTCCCATCACAGCAACGGCCAGAATAAGGCGCAGATAAAATGAAATTCTAGAGGGCTCTCTTTTTTGTGAGACTTGGCTTTCCTGATTCATGGCTTAGGTAGATTTCCAGATTTTAGAGGGTCAAGATTTCTTAAGGCATTATCACTGATCGGCCGTAGATCTAAAAAGAAATTTCCAGAGTCGTTGGCCAAAGACTTGTCGATCAAAAGCAATCGTTTATCAGTCAGCGCATTTTCCCAAGTTTCAAACCAAAGTCGCATACGATAGGCATCGGGAGCAATCGAGCGAGCTTCACTCAAAGGCCTAAACTCCATCGCCTCCTTGTTTGCCAGTCCGATTCTTCGAGCACGCTGAATCCTAGCTTGGGATTCGACGGTGTAGCTTTCCTGCTCTGTCTGGTGAAGACGCATCTCTGAGTATCCCTCAGCCTCCACCACACTTCGTTTAGCATCAATCTCCGCACTGATCACATCAAGGTAGGCAGGACTGACTTCTACTGGAGGGTGAATGTTGATCAAGGCAACATCGATCAGCTGGATCCCGAGCCGGTTCCGCTCTGCATAATCTCGAATCGCACGTTCCAAATTAGTCGCAAACTTGGCACGGTTCACCGCAAGGACCTCCTTTAAAGTGGAGGTTTGCGTATATTCCATCAGAGCCCGATATGCGTAGGTTTCAAGAGCTTCGACTGGATTTTGATTTTGAAGTGCATAGTCAAAAAACCGTTCGGCATCTTCGTGTATTTTGTAGTAAAGGATCATATTAATAGTGACAAGGTCAACCGCGTTACCAAGAACTAGATTAAACTCCTGACCATGTGCCTTAGACCAAAGGAGCGCCTTTCTCTTAGAAAATTCGGGATCCACAAAGCCCACTTGAAGGGCATTGACCGTCTTGACGGGATATCGGTTCACTTCTCCAAACGGCCATGGCATTTTGAAGTGTAGGCCGGGTTGCAGAGGATTCTCCGACACTTTACCAAAACTTTTTAGCACCGCCATTTGGTTTGATCCG
>JBCCKK010000262.1:0-4786 GCA_039027395.1 Verrucomicrobiota bacterium
GTGAAACCTCAACTACTTTAAACCATGAAGCTTGATTTTTCTGAGAGGCATCCTCCTGAGATAGACCTTCAGAAGCTCTTTCCCAATTCATCCCCCCATCCATTGACTTATAAATTCCTCCCGCAAGGAAAAGATTCTTTTCTGAATCGAATGAACTACCTAAAGCAGCCCAGATAATGTTACCATTCTGAGGATGAACAACTAGGTCATTTACAGCAGCCCCCTTTGGCAGTCCACCTCTAATCGAGCCCCAGGATTGACCTCCATCGTCACTTCTGTAGATTCCTGCATCTCCAAGAGCAGTATAAATGGTTTCTGGCTTCGAATCAGGCCATTCCGCAGCCATAATGTTGGCACCTTCTTCAACGACAGAAAACTCACTCCACTCATCACCGCCGTTTAAAGATTCCCAAACAACCCCCCACTTTGGTTCTCCAGGAGATTTCCACAATCGATGATTTCCCCCGAAAGCTAGTAATCGCTTATGATTTACGGGATCAAAAAGAATTCGCTCGACCGGAGCACTGTAGGAATTTGAACTAATTGGAGGCATCCCTTCTCTCGCAAGATTCCATGTCTTTCCTCCATCTCTACTTCGATGGGGACCGCTCATCGTTCCAGCCCAGACGACCTTCCGATCTTTTGGGTCAAAGCTAAAGTCTGCAACTTCGTAGCTTACCAAGCCTTTGCTACGCTCCCACGTTTCACCTCCATTAGAACTCTTTGCTAAACCAAGCATGTCACCGCCGAGAAAAAGAACCTGAGGATTCTGCGGATCAACTCGGATCGATGTTAATCTTCCCCCAACCCCCGGCTCGTTGAGCGGTGTCCACCGGATCTCAGCCAGAGCTCCAGCTGTGCAGGCCAGTCCAATCAGACAAAAAATAACTCTATTACATCTTCTAAACATCATGCCTTAGAATCGATCAATTCATGCCAATTTCAAACCATGCAGTGCGCAAACCGTTGTATGATTCGTTCAGGTTAAATGGAATAGATTCTCTCAAAGTTATACGATTAGAATTATCTCTATTTGGATTCTATTTTCATACGGCCCATTAAAACTCCACCTCCATGATATCAACAGATAAACTACCAACCACATCCCCTTATGCTAATCTTAGCGATTGAACATGATATTTAGCACGATGTCCCTTTAAACCATGGCAACGATGCCTTTTTGGGCATTTTCCTTGTTCGGTCTGTGACGCAGATGTTCCTCACAATGCCAAAGTATGCCCTGAGTATTGAGCCTGCGATAAATCCCGATGGCGTACGTAGGCAATAACGAACAGACTAGACCTTCCCGATGAGGACTTCGACTACGGTGAGTTTGTTTCTGAAGAGTTTGAGGAAGCCTCTGGACAATCACAGGCTAGATCTTAATCTTAGCCCTCTTCATCGTATTCCTTATCTCATTCCTATAATCAGGTGGAGGCCACTTAGCATCTCACCTTACGACTAGCTTTACTGGTTGTCAGAAAGAGAAGAGCGAAGAGAGCCAGCCCCCTACGCCCTAATTTTTGAATTGTTTGCTATCCTGTCATTAGTGCGAACGCCTGCCAAGTTCATCAAAAATCCTTGAAAAACGTGGTCGATAAATTTTCTTCTCGAGAGCACCGAGACTTGTTTTCTCGTGCTTTTTCAGCTGTAACCCGTTCCAGGTTCATTCGCTAAAGCGCCAGTTTGGTCTCATGTCCGTGGGACTTCCCGGAGTTATCCAACAATGGGAACGTGAATTTCCTTTACCGATTCCAAGCAAAAACGAATTGCAGAAGCTTTCTTGCAGCTAGAAAAACGCTTTAGAATTTACTGTCTCTGAAGAGAAGCAAAAGCTCCTGAGCGAGATTGGGATCTTCCACGATCTGGCGATCGCTGAATCTCCCCGTTTCCAAAAATGTGGTAAATCCCTCCATGGGTGCGGCATCTGTATCGCGCAAATAATTAAATCCCATTAGCCACTCATCGAACACACGCTCCTGGACAGGGGCATCTGCAATCAACTCCACTTGACTGTGACGATCATCTTCTTTGATTCGGGTTTCATAGAGATCAAAAACCGCTTTTTCTTCTCCCTCCAGAACCTGTAAGAATGACTCATTGTGGTAGAGCAGCATTCCAGTGATGCCATGGACGCTATTAAATTGCCGAGCTTTCTTAAGCAGATCAATAAGCTCATTTTCGGCAAACAAATAATTGGCACGACTACTATAGACTAGCGTATACATCACAGCTTCTTTCAGACAAACATTCGCAATCTACCGTCCAGATACTAACCAAACTGCAATGCATTACGACTCAATCTAATTCTGCCTACCAAGCTGGAGAGCTAACTCTTGAAGTTTTTTTAACTGCTCGGGTGTAGGTCTTCCTCCACTCGCTTGGATTTCCCTCTGAAGTTTACCAATCTCATCGATAGCCTTTTGGTTCGAAAATGCAGAACTTCCCGGAACTTGGCTAACGTCTGCCATACCTGGGACTCGCATTTCTCGATAATCACCAGGAATTTGAAATACACTGCCAGGAATTCCCACGTTGCTGACCGACCGAATCGTTGAACGGTTAAGCTCTTGCCCGTGAGCATCCAGTTCAACGATGCGGATAGGATACGTTTTCAACTCCGGGTGTTGTGCGATCACTTGCTTCCAACTAGATCGGATCTGATTCTTCATCCCCGGCTGTTGCTCTAACATACTAAAAAACTGCATCATCTTTGATAGCTTCGGCCCCTTAGGGCTAACCCATAGCTCAAACTGCCCGCCGTCCGGGTTTTGATACAAAAACTGTATGCACTCAAACCCATTAATCGTTTCTTGTTTTCCTGTTTTCTCAAACGTGCCTAACGCCTCTTTTTCTTGCTTTTCAGGCATCGAATGTGTTTCTAATGGGCGGACGATATAAGTCTTCTGTGCAGACATTAACATGATCATCTTGTCCTCAGATGGTAGAAATATAGTCGCCCCCATTCCGGTTCCTACCCGAGCTTTATTCCCCGCCATCTCCATTTTCATGAACAGTTGACGCCCTTCTGAATTCATTTCAGAAACGACTGTGAGATCCGCAAAAACGACAGGAACCCAAGCCGAAGACAGGAGAAGAAATAATTGAATTCGCTTCATCGAAACCATGTTTTAAACGCTTGCTCATGGGAGGTCAATTCAATGCGGCATAAGGTGCCATCGAGATTGTTCAAATATTTATCAGTGATGTTCATTTCCACAATTCAACAATCGTGTTAAACCCCTTGATTGAGGATCTAGCTGTGAAACGATTGATTCACGATATCTGGCATAAGTATCCCTGGATTCCGATGTTGTTCCTGGGATGTATTTGCTATTTCAATGCCACCAACACCCCATTTCTCTTCGATGATCTTCGAGGAATAATAGAGAACCCCGGCATTCGCCAGCTATGGCCTCCTACCGCAGTCATGGAAGTGGGTGCCGATGAAACCCCTTGGGGGCGCCCTGTTGTTGCCTACTCCCTGGCATTCAACTATGCAATTAGCCAGTTGGCAACCTGGAGCTACCATCTGACAAACCTGCTTATCTTCATCACGGCAGCTTGGCTGCTTTTCCAATTGATTCGTTTATCTCTCAATCAGCCCCATTCCATCGAATCGTTACGCAGCCAATCACACGCCATTGCGTTTTTTACTACTGCGCTCTGGCTAGTGCATCCGCTCGCGACCAATGTTATTACCTACACCGTGCAGAGAGCTGAATCTCTTATGATTTTGTTTTATCTTTTGACCATTTATCTAACGGCTCGTCTTGCTACGGATGGTTCCTCGCGCTCCACCTCTCTATTTATCTGGGCCTGCTGCGCTCTTGGCATGAGTAGTAAAGAAACCATGGTAACCGCACCGTTGACCGTTCTCCTTTTTGATTGGTGTATTCTGAAATCCGACTGGACCACGATCTGGCAGAAAAGGAGAATTCATTATCTAGGACTATTTGCCACCTGGGGCATCCTTGCCCTTTGGATGTTCATTTGGCCTCGGACAGGAAGCGTTGGTGGAAACACGATTTCTCCTTGGGATTATTTCCTCATGCAATGGCAGATTATCCCACACTATGTTCATTTAACGTTTTGGCCTCTGGAATTAGCACTCGATTACGAATGGAGGCCAACGCGTTTGCTTCAAGCCTGGCCCTACGGATTAATACTGTTACTAGGCTTCAGTTTTGCTTCTTGGTCTCTCTTTGCCAAACGCTCTGCTGTTGGCTTTCTGCTTTTCTCGGTCTTCGTTATTTTAAGCCCGACTTCCTCATTTATTCCCATTCATACATCAGTCGCGGCTGAACATCGTTTTGTCTTACCTGCAGCATGTTTGCTGACGCTCATTGTCACTAGCACATTTTATTTCTTTTCGAAGATCAGCAAAGATCACAAAACACCCTTGAGTAGAGTTTATAGTTTCTTTTCCATTCTCATTGCGTGTTCCGTAGTTCTCACAATCCAGCGCAATACAGATTTCAGAAACCCAACGGTAATGTGGCGAGATATTACCAACAAACAGCCCTGGAATAGCCGCGCCTGGAATAACCTTGGAGGAAACTTGATGTTTTCTGGAAAACGATTGGAAGCCGAGCGCTGTTTTCGGAAAGCCCTTTTATTGAATCCGAAAAACGATTCAGCTTATTCGAACTTAGCAGTCATTATTGGCGATCAAAAAAACTACCAAGAGTGCTTTCGTCTTCTAGAGAAAGCCTTATCGATCAATCCAGATCAACTAAATGCCCAGTTCAATCTTGCTCTCTACAAAGAGTTGAATGGTCAAGAA
>JBCCKK010000263.1:0-4752 GCA_039027395.1 Verrucomicrobiota bacterium
CAGGCCGTATCAATGTTGCCGGAATAGAGTATGTTCTGAATGACGGCGTCACTGAACCGGCTAGCCTTGCTGATTACCGGGTTTGGAACCCGACTGAGGACCTATATAACTTCAGCGAGGCTGCTCCCGCTATACCAGAAACTGAACGAAAGAGCCTGATGGCAAACGTGACTCACAACCTTACTGACCATGTTGAGATCTGGACCGAGCTTCTTTATTCAGAGACCGAGTTTCTCAATGGAGCTGCTCCCGCCCCCTGGTCGGGTAGTTTTTTCCCGAATACTCTGATTATTGATGCAGCAAGCGTCAGCCCGCATCTTCCCGGCGGGATCGCTCCAACAGATTTAGCGCAGGTAAATTACCGAAGCTTCGAACTGGGCACTCTTGATTTTGAACAGGAAAAAGAAGCGTTTCGCGGCTTAGCGGGGATCCGAGGGGAATTGGCCGAATGGAACTGGGAAACGGCTTTCCTATTTATAAAAACTGATCTTGAGGAAACTTTCTCCGGGGTTAGTGACGCTACGATTCTGAGCGAACTCATCGAAACTGGAGCGTTCAATCCCTTCGCAGCAGCTTTCTCTACCGGCACCATTCCATCCGGCCCACTGGCCGGGGAAAATTATGATAATGCTGCTGCGCTGAATGACGCAGAGGTAAATCCGGTAAATAATTACGACGAGGAGTTTTTTAGCTATGATTTTAAAATCAGCGGCGAGCTCTTTGAACTACCAAATGGACCTTTGGAAACAGTTTTCGGCATCGAATATAGAATTGAAAATGTGGATACGACTATCGATCCGCTTTTTGAGGATGGCCTTAATCTCGGTGGGATTGGCCAAGAGTCCTACTCCGCAGACAGGGACGTGCGCTCAATCTTCGCGGAGACTCTAGTTCCCATTTTCCGGGCTGGTGAACAACGGCTCGACCTTGGCCTATCTGCACGCTACGAGCACTACAAAGATGACCCATCAGACCCGACAATTTCCAAAAATCGCTACGAGACATTTGTCTATAAAGCTGCCCTCTTCTACCAATTGAATGAAGCGATCCAGCTCTATGGAAGTTACGGCACTTCGTTTAGAGCGCCTACCTTATCGGAATCTTTTGGAGGATCAATTTTTGCCTCATATGTCTACGACGATCCTTTCGGGCCGACACCCGACGCTGCGAGAGTGCTTACTGAAATTCGTAGCAATCCGGATCTAGACCCAGAAGAGTCCGAAAATATCAATCTGGGCATAATCTTTGAACCTCAAGAAGGATCGGGCTGGCGCGCCTCGGTCGAATACTATCGCATTGAGACTGATGACACCATCGTGACGAGTGCGCAGGAAGAAGTGAACGATCCATTCGGCGATGTCTTTCGTGACGGCGCTGGAAACTTGTTCTTCGTACAGTCCGATTGGCGAAACACCGCCGAACGAGTGGTCGATGGCATTGAGTATGAACTCTCATATCTACACCCTCAAAAGAGCGGCTACTGGGAAGCTAAAATTGGGATTAACCAAATATTAACATACGATATTCAAACTAGCCCGGAGGGTGAGACGATTTCGTTTCTTGGGCGCTTTGTTGATCCGCGAGCCTCCAACGAAAGTGTGGCCGGGCCGGGATCAATCCCACGATATAAAGGCTACGCGAGTATGATCTGGAATCATGAAGGACTTACGCTTGGAGGTATACTAAACTACGTCCACTCCCTAAATGATAACGCAGTTTTTACAATCGATGGGGAACCACGCGACATCGAATCATGGTTATCACTCGATCTCGTCGCGAGCTACGAATGGATCGATAGCGATTTTCCTCTGCTCGATAACTCAAAAATCACGGTAGGGATCGAAAACGTGACAGACGAAGCGCCACCATTTGCAGCGGGTGCGTTTGCAGACGGTTATGATAGCTCACTATATAGCCTAGAAGGGCGACGTATCAGCATTTCGATGAGTCGAAATTTTTAGACCGGTTGAATTACCAGAAGAAGTAATCCTCCCGGTCACTCAAATATTCTTTATTGGGCGCTTCGATTATAGTGCGCCAGACGCTTGCATATTTATCCCAGGGACCCTTCACCTGACCGTCAAACAGCATGGAAACTGACTGTGGTGAGGATTTGACCTCCTGGAGCATCCGATCCAGAAACAGACGCTTGCCTTTATCACGTGAGAAAAACAGGATGCGCCGCTCGTAAAGATCCGTAATCGGAGTCGTCTTTGAGGGGTCTTCAACATGCGCGATCAGTTGGTCGAGGAGACTCTGAATACGGTCTAATTCAACTAGAGCTCGCCACATTGCGTTCTCTATACTCTGACCTGCTCCAAATGCGTAGGAATGATGATCCCCATGTTGGGCCCAAACAATAACGACCGTGTGCTGACTAAACGGGTTTTTTATCTTGATCGCCCGAATTCCAGGGCGCGGGTCGGCTAAAGGATAATGTGGTAGCAACCCTTCCCACCAACAGATTAGACAATGTCGTTCAATCGACTCACGAAACGCTGCTTTCCTTGCCTGGCGCTTAAAAAGCCCCGGAAAAGCAGCAAAACCATTTGAACTACTATCAAATTCGAAACCGAAATCCTCGGAGTTTGCACCATCAATTGAGGCGCATAGAGCCCAACGCTCGATCGCTTCTGAAATAGCCATATGGCACGCGATTAGATTTGATCGGTGCGTCCCAGCACCATCCGGCTGTTCTGTGACTGTCCGGTTTGTTCGACTGTCAGGTATCAAGCCCTCCCTGAAGTAGGTCGTCGCATGGGTGCACTGCGTTCCGGCAACCTGACTCTCAGCGTGCTCCAATCTAGCAATCGGGCCGCCCTGGGAGCTCATAATTTGAGCGTATTTGATTGGCGCGAGGCTCAACATGTGGCAGAAAAGAAGCGTCCTAAATGCAGTTGCAAATAGGACGCTGTTTACAAGATGCTTATCTAGAGGGCATACAGGATGGTTTCGCCGCATTTACAGAACTCCTTTTTTCGGAATCCTGCATGGAGGGGTCATATTTCTCGGCCTGTTTGGTTAGTCCCATATTCATTAGAACAACACTTAGGATCGATTTCATGTAGTTTAGTACCTTTCTATACCGTTTGCTTAATTACAAACGTAATTAGAAAATGGGAGACTTTTGTTACATTTGCAATCCCTCGTATGTAAGCTTTTTAAAAAACTCTCCAAAACTACTTCGAATGAACACCCATCCAGCTAAAAAGACAATGCTCTGCAGAGCCTGGTATCGATGGTTACTCATTTCGGTGACGATGAGCTTTCTTTTCGCGTTATTACACCTTAAGGCAGTTGCTAAGGAGGAGGTTGGAGAACTTTTCCATAACGTCTACAGTCCCGAGGATCATACAGGGGACCAAATCTCAAACCGAATTTCCGAGGACGCCCAAGGAAATCTCTATTTTGCTAACGAAGCAGGGTTATTGAAATTTGACGGTGAAGAGTGGTTGCGCCTACCGGAAACCGGGCGCGAAGACTTTACTATAGGTGTCATGATCGATAGTCGGGGAAGGATATGGGTCGCCGGATATAGCTTTGTTGGCTATTACAATGTCACTCCTTCTGGAACACTGGAATTTGTTGATCTTACCAACACGCTCCCCAGTTTTTCGTCCGAAAAGGACTTCGGTATATTTTGGCATCTCCACGAACACGAAGAAGAAATTTTCCTGATCTCGACTTACAATGTTTTCCGATGGGACGAACCAGATTGGAAAACCTGGCGCTTCGATGTGCCTCGGCGTATTCTACCGAGTGCAGCAAATGATACTCTTTATATTCATGCTAGAGATACAGGTCTCTTCATGTATGAAGCAGGAGAATTTACTCTGGTTGCCGAAGACAGCGCGCCCGTATCTGGAGGTATTATTAGCGTTCTTGAAGAAACAACACAGGGTCTTTTAGTCGCAACTGTCTCCAACGGACTTTTTTTGCTGAATGACGGCGAGTACGAGCCTCTTCCGACTGAGATTGATGCATTAATCAAACAGCCAACAAATACAGACGCGATCTTACTAAAAAGCGGTAACATAGCACTAGCGACAAACGATGGCATGGCTATTCTAGATAAGAATGGAACGCTTGTCGGGGAGCTACCGATCGACTCGTCACGTCTCTACTATCTCTATCAATCGAAAAACGGGACGATCTGGCTTACCACCACAGAGTCAATCATTCAGGTGCCCACTTTTCAATTCACAGCCTTCGGAAAGGAGGCCTCTAACTTAGTCCGACATGAGGAAAGGCTATATTTTTCAAATGGAAGAGAACTGTGTGTGATTACGAATAGTGCTAACAAAATCTCCAGCGTCGAAACCTTGGTCGAAGGAGAAAACTTAATCTGGACAATGACCTCAACGAGTGACGGCCTACTCTACGGCGGTGATCCATTTCTAGCCGAACTAAACGAAGAAGAGATCAGAAAATACAAGACGCAACGCCACCTGATCGAAATTGTCCCAAGTCAATACCACGAGTCTCTTATTTACGCGATCGAGGTGCCAAAACTCACGAAATGGGAAAGGGTCAATTCCTCGTGGAGTCGCAAAGATATCATTGAGGATATCAGCCTAAACGGCGCGGTCGAAATAATGAAAGACACGCTTTTGGGAACCACCACCGATGGAAAAATCTATCGTATAGAATGGCCGCATGATAATGACGGGGCAATCAATCTAGAGATCGTCACTGACTCAGATCTTAACCCACTGAAATTTCAATGGGCAACACCCCTGAAATTCCGCGACA
>JBCCKK010000264.1:0-4716 GCA_039027395.1 Verrucomicrobiota bacterium
AATCTATTTTGGCGGAAAGGTTATAGCGATACGTCTATGGCGGACCTGCTGGATGTTACAGCTTTGACTAAGGGTAGCTTCTACAATGCGTTTGGTAGTAAGCGAGATCTGTTCATTCAGGCTTTGACGAGATATGAACAAGATACCCGTGTCATGCTTCAGGAGTTGAGTGCTTTAGACTCTCCATCTACGGCTATTCAGACGTTTTTCGAAGGTTTGATAGCGTCTACAACGTCGGATACGGATAAAAAGGGCTGTTTCACCGTGAATATGTTGCTTTGTATTACTTCGTACGACGAAGAAATACAAAGCATCGTGAGGCGCACGGCGCAGAGTGTGGAAACATTTTTTAAGCAGATGATTGAGCTTGGTCGGGTGCGTGGAGAAATCTCAGAAGATGTATCTCCTGAAAAAAATGCCAAATTACTATTCAGCACCATGGTCAGTATACGTGTCTTAGGTCGAGGCACTTACGACACCAAATCGCTTGAAATTCTCGCTGAACGGGCACTCAGACTGATCAAATAACAATTATTTTTCAAAAAATATTTGCGCAATAAGGCAACTCATAATAAGTTTAGACCGAACGTTACAAACTAACATATAAATAACTATAAGGAGATATAATGAAACTAAATGATGAGTTAAAGGCATTTAAGGCTGAATTCTTAGGTAAAGTAGACAAAGAAGTCATATCTATCCTGGAAAGTGCAGCAAAAGATCTGGAAGAAGAGTTTGCAGAGAGGAAATCATTGGGAGTTGGGGACTTGGCTCCCAACTTTACCCTCCCCGATGCAAAGGGTCATTCGGTCACTCTGTCGGAAAGGCTAAAAGACGGCCCCGCAATCATCACATTCTACCGTGGTGGGTGGTGTCCCTACTGCAATTTAGAGTTACGTGCCTATCAGCAAATTTTAACGGATATTAGAGATGCGGGAGGCTCGTTGATCGCTGTGTCACCACAGACGCCAGATTCTTCACTTTCTACGGCGGAAAAGAATGACTTGGAATTTGATGTTCTCTCTGATGTTGGGTCGAACGTCAGTCAGGACTATGGAGTCGCCTACAAATTACCACAGGAACTAATTGATCTTTACAATCAACTCGGTGGTCGGCTGCCAGATTTTAATGGAACAGAGGATTGGACGCTTCCTATCCCGGCTACGTTTGTAATCGATGAAGATTTCAGAGTAGTGCTGGCTCACATCGATACCGATTACCAAAACCGACTAGAGCCTTCAGAAGCTCTAACTGCACTTAAACAATTAAGGGTGAGTGCAGTTTCTAGTTAACTCAACCCAATCATAAATCGAATCAACAAAACGATAATAGAAAAGGAACTACTATGACTGAATACACCAAACACACCATTGAGAGTGCCCCAGCGGCATCTAAACCGATACTCGAAGCAGCCCAGAAGAAACTAGGATTTATCCCAAACTTAATGGCCACGATGGCGGAATCGCCGGTATTGGTAGAAAGCTATCTCACGCTAATGGGATTGTTCGATAAGACAGAACTTAGTGAAACCGAGCGCCAGATCATATTAATGACAAACAATCGCTTAAATGGCTGCACGTACTGTATGGCTGCCCATACAGCTGTTTCTAAAATGGCAGGCGTCGATGAGGATGTCATCGAAGCTTTGCGAAGTGGCAGCTCAATCGATGATCCTAAACTGGAGGCATTGCGTGTCTTTTCGATAATTATTCACGAGACACATGGCCGTCCTACCGAAGATCAGATAGAAGCATTTATAGCTGTCGGATACACCAAGCAAACCGTTTTGGAGGTCATCGTTGGGACAAGTCTCAAAGTGCTGTCAAACTATACAACACCTATTACTCGACCGGAGCTTGACAGCCCTTTTGCGCCACTGGCGTGGAACAAGGAAATGGATCGATCTGAATAAAAATCGAATAGCGTGCGGCCTCTGATCAATCATGCCGCATGCATCGAATCAAATTCTAAGGCAGTGAAGATTATGAATACATCGCAGTTTGTTACACTAATATTTACCATCATCAGTATGGCCTTTTTATCGGTAAGTGATAGCCAGGCAAATCCAGTTCGTTATGCAAAGGAGAATGTTGAAGGCGTTAATATATTTTACCGAGAGGCTGGAGATCCCGTACAGCAGGCGGTCGCCTTGCTCCATGGGTTTCCTTCTTCGTCATATCAATACCGGGAAGTGCTCGCAGGTCTGGGTGATGAGTTTTACATCCTTGCTCCGGATTATCCTGGGTTTGGCTACAGCGACAAACCTGGCATTGAAGAATACAGTTATAGCTTCGATAGCCTGGCAAAAACGATTGGCCAATTTCTAAAGCAAAAAGGAGTTATTCATTATTTTCTCATGGTTCACGACTATGGGGCGCCGATCGGGTTTCGACTCGCGACCGAGGCTCCAGAGAAACTAGCAGGTTTGATTGTCATGAATGGGAATATCTATCAAGAAGGTTTGAGCCCATTAGCCAGGAACAGCCTCAGCCAAGCGCGCACTCCCGAGGACGAAGTCGAGAAGATAAAAAGCTTTATGAGTCTTGAAGGGATAAAATGGATGTATACCTCAGGAGTTAAAAATCCCAACACGATCAGTCCTGATAGTTGGCACTTTGACTATGCGATCCTCGAAGAACCTCATGTAACGGCTTTAAATCTGGAGTTACTTTATGACTATCCAAACAACGTCCAACTCTATCCTGTTTGGCAAAAATTTTTGCGAGATCAGCAACCTCCTACTCTAATTGTTTGGGGTAAGAACGATCCGATTTTTCCTGAAAGCGGTGCCATTGCTTATAAGGACGACTTAAAGAAAATTGATTACCATATCTATGATACTGGTCACTTTCCTCTTGAGGACTATGCGGATGACATCATTGAAAAAATACGCGGTTTCCTAAACGATCAATCCAACCAAAACACCCATGATGCGAGAGCACTGATCAGCAAAGTGGTTGAAGCAAATGGTGGCGCTCAGGCCCTCCGGCGACTGAGTGATGTATCGTTTGATTATACATTCAGGATTAAAAATACGGATGCTGTGGATACTTCACATGAGCGGTATATTTTCGAAGGAGAAATCTCTTATGCCGAATATAGTAAAAGAGAAGTCTATGCAGTTCCTCAATTATCGGGAAGTTATACCCAATTCTTTAATGGCACTCAGACAGTGTCGAAACTCAATGGAAATCTGATCACAGAACAGCAGCCCGCCCAGGTAGGCCATGCTCTCAGAAGGACCAACTACTATTGGTTTGCGATGATGTTCAAGTTGCTAGATCCAGGGGTAAACCACAAACTCTTACCAACGAGAATCGTGGACGGAATTTCTTATAAAATCGTGGAGATCACCTTTGGTGATAATATTGGAGATGTTAAGGATCGGTTTGTTTTATACGTGAATCCGGAAACCTATAAAGTAGACCAATTTCTTTATACAGCCGTCGGGTTTGGCGTCACTGATCCAAGTTTGATGAAAGTTAAATACGAAGAAATCAATGGTGTCTATTTGACCACCTATCGTAAGTATGCCCCTGCAGATTGGGAGGGTAACGTTATTAAAGACTTCTGGACTGAGCAACTCACTGAGAATGTAACATTCAATACGGGTTTTGACACAACGACGATTCAGGGCCCTATGGAGCAATCCAAATAGGGATACATTTTAGGAGCGACTACGATCGAGTTATTCGGAAAGCCGAGTAACTCGATTTTAGCTTTTATCTGCCTCATTCAGATAATCTCGATACCCTGGATGATTGTCCCACCATCTCCGACGCTCGAGTAGATAATCAGTGATCGGTCCCAGCTCCACCTTCTTTTTCTTGAGCTGTTGGCGTTCCGCAAGGAGTTCGATGATTGTTTCACCTTCTGGTTGGTCCCGAATCGCGTCACGAATCTTTGCGTCCATAAAACGATAAAGCTGGATGTCTTGGAACACTAATTCGGACTCACTGCCAAATCCAATTTGCTTCTTCTGTAAGGCGCTGTATGAGCGGTCTAGGTAATCTTCGATGTCTTGGAGAGATTCTTCGAAAACACGGTCTTGTTTCTTAAAAAAATCTTTAGCGGCATCCGGATTTTCGGCCTGCTTTCGAAGGAATTGAAATTCCTGAGCCGACAAAAAAAACAACTCTTTGGCATGCTTTTCGAGAACTGGGTTGACTTGCTTATCAATTGCTTGGATACGAAGTCGAATCTTTTTTTGTTCTGCATTGGCTTCCCGAACCATTTTGTCGATTGCTAACTGGTTCGCATAGAGCGGCATTTGTAAGCCTAGGACCAGGATCAGGAGGATCTTTAGTAGAAAACTCATTTTTCAGCCATCTCCCGAATAAGATCCTCAATGGCATCCATCTGGTCACCCCGATTTTTGCCTCCGCCTGTGCTTGGCGACTGAGTTCGTTGAAGCATGGCCTTAAATAGATCAATATGCCGTTCCAACATCGTCAGAACGTCTTTTTCAAATGGGTCGTTAGATGCGATATTCCGAATTCTCCGTTTGAGCGAATTGAGCGAATTGCGTATCGAGTTTCTGGCAGAAGAAAAATCACCGTTGGGATCCTTGGATTTAATCGCGTCGTTCAGCTGGCGAATGCGATCTTGATCTCCTTTGCGGAGATCACCTTTGACTTTGAGCTCTTCCTGCAAATCAATCAGTTTCTCTCGAGAAGACTTTCCGCCACTTCGATAGTATCGGGCAAGATCTTCCGT
>JBCCKK010000265.1:0-4700 GCA_039027395.1 Verrucomicrobiota bacterium
CCCTTTTGCTTTTAGTTCGTCAACAAAGCGAAGCAATCCTTCGTTTCTCCATCCCTTTCCTCCAATCAATCGCAAGGTGAAGCTTTCGCCCTCTGACCAGAGACTCTCGCATGCAAGCAGAAGGCGGAAATGGTTCTTTCTCGGGTCTAGAGTCGAAACATAAAGCAGTTCTTTCGAATTCTGCCCGGGCAGATTTTTCTCTCCCATCGCGTCATCACCATCTGAAGACATAGTCGCTGGCAAGCAAATGGGATTCACATTGAAACCTTCCCCTGCGAGTAATTTCACCGTCTCGACTCCGGCCGTCTCACTGATTGGCCAGAGAACGTTGAACTTTGACAACGATTCGATATAGAAGGCGTGGTTCTTGACAATATTCGGATCACAAAATCGCGGATGGGTAAGCGGAATCATGTCATACACAATCGCCCCTGACTGATTCACCATTGCTAAGATGGCATCGTAGAATGCGGCCCTCTTCATATCGAGCAATTCACCTAAAATCATCCTTCCACCAATCGGCAGGATAAGACACCTCGAGCCATCTTTCTTTCCCTTCTCACGCTTGCTTGACAAACTCGACCGCATCTCAAGAGCCGCGATCAAGAGGGCGGGGGGGAACCACGAACGAGCAAAGGCCCTTATCGCTTTTCGCATTCGTGTGACTTTCAGTTTCCGGTTCGAACTTTTGACAAATTTCTTCTCGTTCTCCAAAAAACCCGAAAGACGTGCCCTTGAAAGCTTGATGAATCCATCTCCCACAAAAACGATACCGCAGAATTTCTCCTCAACGCTCAGCCTCTTTGCCACTTCCCGAACCACTCGCTGGATTCCCGATAACCATCCATATCCAATGGTGTGGGTTAAATCGAAGAGAATCGGCTCCTTTATAATTTCCACCAAGGAATCAGACTCTTCGCAAATCGGAGCAAGCATATGAAATAGCTGATTCCGCTCCAGTGAAAGAAGGCGAAGGTTTGCCTCACGTAACTCATCATTATCAGGATACCGACCCGCCAGAATCGCGTAAGACATGACCGCGAAAACCTGATCACTTACTTGTGCGGAGCCCGAAAAGAATCCTTCTTCAGAATGATCCCAATTCAAACCGTCACAAAGCGCCTCCAAGCGTCTCCGTTGATGACTCGTCAGTTCAGATTCTGGCATTTTGATGGGTAAAAAAATTCATGCTCAGCTCGCAGTAGCTACATTCGACAAGAAAGAAAAACCGGTAGTGGCATTTTCTACCTTATTAAATGTCGTTCGTGGTTTCTCAACGATTCAGGATACCTCGATTTCTGCCTCGTTCAAAACCTCAACACCAAGGAGCGTTCCTCGCCCTCCGCAACCCTGTAGCCCTTCTCGACGATGATACCGCTCAGCTGCAACGCAAGTTGACGCCGGTCTCTCCCGAGCCCGACATCTGCAGGAACAAAGGGATTCTCAAATCGAAAGTCAATATTCAGCGCCGTTTCGTTCTCGAAACACTCGTTCCATTTCGCCGCCGGAATGACACAGATTATCTCATGACCATCAGGCAGAATCACACATTCCCTTCCGATCTCTCCGATTCTGATCTTCATCCCGGTTTCTTCGTTGATTCCTTTTACGAAAAAAGGACAACACTGTAACCTCACTACCACAGATTCGTCCGCCCTAACTTTTGGAAGCAGCATCAGTCTCGCCTCCTCAGCTAGACTATCAGTTTGATTTCCCCTAGTTTGTGAAAACCCCTCAGACCCCATCCAAAATTCGAGATCCCCCACTTGAATTTGCCTAGGAAACTTCGCGACACCGATCCCGACAAATCCGTGGTGAATCTCATAGGATGATTCTAAAATCGACTCGCTCTTTTCATCAACCTTCCGTGGAGAGACAATCAAGAAATTCCGAGATGAATATTCATTCCGCACTCTACCAACCGAAGTGAAATCGTCACCCATGATCGTAGCGAGAGCGGTGTGAGGGGAAACATTCAAATCCACTCCCCGTCGATGCAATTCCAATAAAACAGATATTGGCGAAACCCAACTACTCTCATTGAGAAAGACCGTCAATCCACCCGATCCCACTCTTAGCTCAATCTCTGCAACAAGCTTCTCTACATCTTGCTTCTTTGTTCCATTATTAGACCGAATTGAACTGGAAAACCCCTTCGTGGAAGTGAAACCAATGGAACTCACGACCACGATCAAAGTTAGGATCTTCCTTCCTCTATGTGAAAGAAAAATAGCCGCAAAACCTACACACAAAATCAAGGATAGAAATATCGGAGCATAGATAAAAAAACTATTGAATGAATACATCCCTCCTTCGATGGAAGCCCCCCAAAAAAAGCAGAGCAAATAGATCAATAAGAGACAGTATCCGGAATGCAGAAAAAATCTGCGTTCCCTATATTTCAAAAAAGAGACTCTCAAACTCTCGGGCAGCTTTTTCACTAACGATCCAGGAATAATCGAAAGAAAGATCGGCACGAAAACCAGAAACGTAAGAGGCAAAACCAAGTATCCCTTTTCTATCAAAAGTTTTCGCATTCCGGAACTTGGCTCGCCAAGCGCCCAATAGGACAAGAAAGACAGATTATATCCCATCGAAGCCCCCCAACTGTAGCCCTCCTGACCGCTAGCACCGAGGTGCTGAAGAACGCGAGACATGTTTTGATAGGGATCAAAGAAGAAATGCAGAACCACAGGCAATAGAGAGAGAATGAGAATGACAGCAGAAAGCCCTACTATCCCGCTTTCTTGAGTTCGGGGATCTAAACGATCACATTTTCTTCTCGACCAGAAAAACCCTACCATGGCAATCAAAGTCACCGGCACTATAAAAAGCGGTTGTGCAATGTGTCCGTGAACGCAAAACGCGCCACTGAGAATCACAAATGGCAAGAACGCCAGGCGCCCGCAGCTGAAGCCTATACTCGTTAGCATCCACAAAAGGAAAGGCATCAAAAGTTGATGAGGAGGCCAGATGCTTGTCATTGCAACCTCAGTCAACCCAAAGTGAATGATTCCTACACAGACAGACACCAAACCCAGACAAAGACTCCTCGTCGCGCAGACGATCACGAAAATCGCAGCGGCAAAACAAGCGGCTTGAAGAATGATACCGGCCAAGACATGGGCAGCGTGTTCCGACTTTGACAACCCCAGAAGATCATAGAAAACCTTCTCACCGAGTGCGTAGCAATAGAAGAACGCGGGGCCGGGATGGTTGAAATTCCATCTTGAATAGTTTCCGCGGGTTTCCTGCCAAGCAGACGCCTTTTCAATCCGAAAGGCATTCGAAGCAAAATCGCCGTTCTCAAGCGGGTCTTTTTGAAAGAGAAACTCGGAATTCGGGATCGTTGAAAGGCAAACCATCACTAGGAAAACGATTCCCACAAAAACAGTCAGCTTCACACGGAAGTCTGTCAAACTTTCTAAGAGACGCATCACACTCCATGAATTTCAAACTGATGCATTTGGTTATTCTCCAAAGTAACAATTTTTTGAACCTAAAGAAGCAATAAAGATTATTCAGAACCGCGAATATAGTCTCCGCGACTAAAATATTTTTCGAGCCAACAATATAAACAGATAAAGAGATATCGGCTTCCCATCTCCCGTATTTTCAGTTTGGCAACACCGAAGCGACGATTCTTCCAGGAAATGGGCATTGTCACCCAACTATATCCTCTCACAATCGTCTTTAACGGCAACTCTACAGTGAGATTAAAATGAGGGGAAAGAAAAGGGCGACAGCCTTCGATCACTTCCTTCCGGTATGCTTTGAAAGCGTTTGTCGTATCGTTGAGTTTGACATTGAAAAGAATCTTGATGAACAAATTTGCGAGTCGATTCACAATCAACTTGTGCCTTGGATAATCTACAACCAAACCACCTCTCACGAATCGGCTCCCAAAAACAGCGTCGTAGCCCTCACGCAAGCGATGCCAGTAACCAACCGCATCTACCGGATCGTCTGACTCATCGGCCATCATGATCACGACTGCGTCACCCTGAAAGGAATCAAGACCCTTAATGATCGCTCGCCCAAATCCATGGGGACCTTCGTTTCTTATCGGGTGCAGCTCTTCAATCTCTTCTCTTAGCGTCTCGAGAACCTCCCAAGTATTGTCTTCGCTGCCATCATCAACAACAACGATCTCATGCGAGATCTCATGCGATGCCATCGTCTCGTGGAGATTCTTCACTGTGTGAGGAATCGCCTCCGCCTCATCGCGGGCCGGAATCACGATCGATAACGTTCGAGGCAAATCTTTTACGGGGCTCATGCTTTTACAAGGCTCTTATCTAACCCCCGAAATTGAAAGCCAGGAAGGATTCGCTTCCGCGTGATCTGCGATCTCATTTAAGATCTCTTCCATCTCGATCTGAGGACTCCAATCCCATAGGTGACTGCACTTTGAAGAATCAAGAACAACCCAAGGTAGATCATATTTTCGATCTTCCCCGGCCTCTTCCACTTTTTGTTTCCTCCACCGATTATCGCACCATTCCGTCAATTCGGCTAAAGACATGGAATTCGTCGCACCACCGGAAACGTTTACAACTCGATGTGAGACTTTAACACCCGAACTCTTCATTTGTAGCCTTACTAATCGAAAGAGATCCTTTGGATGGAGGCAATCCCTGACCTGCGCACCACTCCCATCAAACCCTAAGTATCGGAGGCTCCTTCCTCGTAAATGGGCA
>JBCCKK010000266.1:0-4692 GCA_039027395.1 Verrucomicrobiota bacterium
CATGCGTTGCCCACTGCGGGGTACATTTCAGTGTCCGTCCCAAGCGGCAGCCTGACCACATTCACAACGACACTCGAAAACATTTCGTCCGAAACAGGGGACATTTCCGCAGGTGTGGTTGATAGTTCATCTTCAAATACAATAACTGACTCTGGCGCAAACTGGACCGTAGACTTCCACGACTCAGCTTCATTACCCCAATTTTTAAAACTAACTAGTGGTTTGGGAGAAGGTACTGTTTTTCAAATTACTGACAGCACGGCTACCACGCTAACCGTGTTAGTTCCCTCCGGCTTTGATATTTCGAGCTTAATCTCGCCAGGTTCCACAACCTATGTTATCATTAACGGCGAAACTTTAGATAGCCTTTTCGAATCCGTGTCTGTTCTCACAGGCACCGATAGTGTAAATGCTGACCGGGTTTTTCTTTTTAATTCATCTTGGTCGCAATATTATAAAAATACATCAGACGTCTGGCAAAGAGAGGATCCATTCGGAGACGTTGATGCGACAGGAACTGTGATCAAACCAGGACAAGGGTTTATTTATGCGGCTCAATCTGGTTCGTCACCAACAATAACTACAAGTGGTATTGTTTCGACCAACGATTATTCAACAATCATTGTTAACGGAATCGGATCAAATTCGTTTGTTAGCGTCGGTCATCCCGTGGATCAAACTATTGAGTCTTTGGGCTTAGAATCCGTTCTCAGCGGTGCGAATGGAGAAGCCAATCAAGCATTAGCGGACAAATTGTTTATCTATCTGTCTGGCAGCTGGAGACAGTTTTATTACGATACCAGTTCTTCTCTGTGGACACAGGATGATCCTTTCGGTGATTTTGATGCAACGGGAACGTTGATTCCTTCTAACACGCCTATTTTGATCTCTAAAGTAGGTGGTAGTGGAACTTCGGTTGCAACGGTTTCAAACCCAATTCAATAATACCTTCAAGTAAACTCAGCACATTAACCTAAACTCAGTAACTTCAATTCGACCACAAAACAGAAAAACACACATCGAATACTATGAAAAAAGTTAAATTAATCACAGGTGTATTGTGTCTAATGCTACTCTCTGTAGCAGCTAATGGGCAGAATTTGTTGATAGAAGACTTTACGGATACAACCACGCTTAATGTTCTTCCATCAGCATCGTTTGCAAACGCAACCGGCGCATTTTTCTTTAATGACGCAGGAAGCACTCTCAATGTTGCATTCGGAGATACTCTCTCTAGTTTCTTCGCTTGGGACTTTAATGACAACCTCCTAGATCTATCCACAGCCGTCAGCGTTGAGCTAACAGCAACCGCCCTGCTCTCAGGGAATGGCTCATCGTCGTACCAAGTGGCGTTCCAGGATTCGACCACAGCCACAATCGCATCAGCTACCTTTGCAGCTTCTTCCCTCACGGGATCTGAAGTATCGGAAGCTCTTGTTTTTGGAGGCGGTTTCAACCAAGGCGATTTAGCCAATGTTGAAAGGATAACGGTCTTTGCAAGTCAATTGCCGGCGCAGAATTGGAACATTACGTTTGACAATTTGTCAGTGACACAAGTTCCAGAACCATCAACTTATGCGTTGATGCTATTGAGCGGGTTAGGTCTCTATTTGATTCGCCGAATTCGCAAATAAAGAAACGTTTGTTATTAAATAAGTGTATTGACGTTCAAGGCTTGCTTTCACTAGGCAAGCCTTGGGTAGAACAAAAGGAACAGTAACTAACAGATGATAGAGTTCCAAAATAGAACACGATCACTTGCTATCATCCTAGTCTAAACAACTAAATAACTATCCCTAAGGCAAGATCGACTCAGGCCGAATCACATTCGAAATGAGATCGCCCCTTTCTTACGGAACCTATAGATAATGAGTCTCATTCGAAAGATGAACCGTCAACAACTCGAACGCCAAAACAGGTCTAAACAGGTCCAAGGTTTTACGATTATCGAATTGTTGGTCACGATCACGATTGTTTTAATTTTAGCGGCTCTTTTTTTCGCAGGAGGTGGACGCTTTTTAGAGTCGGCAAAAAAGGTCAAAGAGTTGAGTGCCGGCAGAACTCTTGGAACCGCGCTTAATTTGTACGCTGCAGAAAATTTTGACTCCCTCCCTTATGGATTTGATGGAACGGTAAGTTATCTCCCATTACTCGATTCCAGCCTTTCGCTAGGTGCCGTCCACGGCGCTGCTGCTAGTCGCTACCCTTGGCGACTCGCTCAGTATTTTGCCTACGATTTTAAAAGCACCACCGTGTTGGACGACAAACAAGAATCCTTTCTCAATGACCCTTATATGCTCAGTCTCGTTCCTTCCCTTGGAATGAATGCTTACGGTGTAGGTGGCTACATCGAAGAAGGTGCTAGTGCTGCGGAACCATTTCCAGGCGCAATTCGACGTGCCGCCGCGGCGCATAAGCCGGCGAGCATGGTTTCGTTTGTTTCGACTCGCATCGATCTTGGGGATGGCAGTGGAATGACCCCCGGTTTTCACTTAGCTACCCCTCCTAAAACTCCTGGAGGCGATTGGCGAGCCTCTTACGATCCCGACGACGCTGACAGTTTTGGGAATGTCGATCTGCGTTACGGTGGCAAGGCGGTTGTTGTTTTCCTTGATGGAAGTACGGACCTTATGACTGGCGAGCAGCTTCGCGATATGCGGTTGTGGAACAATGAGGCAGCGGCTTTAGATGATGCCAGTTACCGCCCCGTCGATCCTAAAGCGAGCCAATCCCTTTCCCGACCGACCTCGGGTGGCCGCCCCCGTCGATAACCCATTTTTTAGAATTACTAACCATTCACTGAAATTAAACTATGAAATCCAAAAAAATCACCACCCTCACTACTGCTATTTTGTTTTCCATATGCGCATTACCGCTGCCAGCTCAGCTCATGCTCAATAATCCAAGCTTCTTCACCCCATTTTTCTTTACGACTTTGCCCGAATATAACGAATGGGAATACAGCCATTGGGACCGCTTCTACACTCCCGATGATTCAAATGGTACAGTAGCTGAAAACCGGAACTACCCGGAAATTAACGCTCCTGCTGGCTATATTGTACGGTTTGTTGGGTCCGATACCCAGGGGCCTTTGGGTGATGTTGAAGAAACCTCTCCTGGATCAGGGGTATTTGAATATGTAGGTCCTTTTAACGGTGAATATGAGTGGGATGAACAATCATACATGGATGCTGCGGCAGCTCCTTACAATTTTCCCAATCCTGAGCCCACAAACTCGCCGTTAGCCAATCCACGGACGATCTATCATCCCGACAACCCAACAATTCGGCAGCTGACACCCGGACTTGTCATTACCGGCTCCGGGTTCGGTGGAAACTTTTACAGCCCATTTGTTGTCGCCTCTTACGTCCTTGACGACTCCGTCGATTACGATGCAGGTACGGTTGTCTTTCAGTTTCAAACTCAAGGTAACATTACCGATTACAATAGCATCAAACTTCGCTATGATGACAATGGAACCATGGTTGAGCTTTCACCGGATGATCGCATCATCGAGCGCGAAGGCTTCGTTTCTCACTTTGGTTTCACGTTCACTACTCGGGTGGGGGTTCAGTGGAACGTTTCTGGACTCGGAATTCGCACCTATGAAATCGTTTGGGATGCTGCGGGAACTAGTTCTAGTTTCCAAGCCGCCACACTCCACACGGCTGATGGCTATTTTCAGGACGATGGAATTCCTTCCCAAAGGACCTTTACAGCGAACAACGGCACCCTGTGGACTGATGATTTGAACTGGCTGGATGTTCAGAGCAATCAACTTCAACCGGCTTCCGGTGCAAATATAACAATCCAAGGTGGATCCTCGATTGATTTAGGCGGTGCTACTAGACATACGAGTCTGCTAGGATTTGATGTGACAGGCAACTTTTCGGTAACAAACGGAACGCTTCAAATCGGAACAGGCCTGGAAGTTGCAGATGCTACCTCTGCGCAACAAGTCGACATCAACGTGCCCATCCAAATGTTGGCGCATAATGACTTCAGCGTTGGAGCCAATGCCACTCTCGTAACAAATCAACCGATTTCAGGAAGCACTGGAGTTTTAAAAACGGGAAGTGGAACGATGAGTCTTGCCGGAAATAATACATTTACAGGCGCTTTGTATTCTGCAGGTGGAACGATCAATGTATCGGGAACTAATACATATGGTCAAACAGGTGTCTTTGCTGTCGACAAAACGTATATTTTGGGAAGCACAGTCGAGCTTGAACCTTCCGGGGTTCTAGGAGGGCCGGGTGTTGCTGTGGTTTTGGTCGGTCCATCAAGCACAACGATCGATAGTCGTCTTGTCGTTAAAGGCCAACGGACGTTTGATCGGCCTTTTGAGGTCCTCAGTGGCAATAACCCAAAGACACTCGTCTTTACAAACACCGGGTCGGGGACAACTTGCCCTGGCATTCTCGAACTAGAAAACGAACTTGACGGTGGAGGTTTTGGAATCACGCCTGAAGCAGGAACCTGGGGAATCGAAACACCACTGGTAACGGACCAAGTTACATTTAGCGGAGCTATGTCTGGAGGAACCCAAATCACGGGTGACCCCTCACCCCACGAATTTAGAAAAACTGGATTGGGGACCCTTATCTTTAGTGGTGATGACAAATCTTATGAGCACATGACTTCTGTGGAAGCCGGAACTCTCGAATTGCAGGCAGGCACCGACATCACCCA
>JBCCKK010000267.1:0-4672 GCA_039027395.1 Verrucomicrobiota bacterium
AACAACCCCGTCCTCATCGGGGTTGTTCTTTGTGCGGCGGGACAGGACCTGGATGGCGCGGCGGATCTCGTTATCGCGCCCGATGACGGGGTCCAGTTTGTTCTGCTGCGCCATGCGGGTTAGATCGCGGCCATATTTTTCTAGCGATTCGTACGTTGCCTCTGGATTATTCGAGGTGACTTTTTGATTTCCACGGACCGATTGAAGAGCATCGGTGAAGCGTTGTTCATTAAGTCCGCATGCATCGAAGGCCTTAGCAACACCGGTGTTTGCGGCTTCTTTAAACATGGGGAGGACCAGGTGCTCAACACTTACATATTCGTCTTTGAGTCGCTTAGCCTCGTCCTGCGCCGTAGTCATCAGTTTGTTGAGGCGTTGGGAGACATGCAAGCCGCCCATGGCGTTCGTTCCACCGCTGACTTTAGGTTGTTTTTCTAGATGTTCTTCTAGCTTAGAAAGAAGAAGTTCAAGTGAGATGCTTGATTTTTCCATCAATCGGGGAATCAATCCGCCTTCTTGTTTAAGAAGAGCGGTAAGCAGATGTTCGACATCAATACTTTGATGACCGAGACGGGTGGCAACATCTTGTGCCTCCATCAAGCCTTGTTGTGCTTTTTCGGTAAACTTATTTAAATTCATGGCACTCTATAGTGCATTTATTATGCCGGTTCCTGACTTTCACAAGTTTATTCTATTCATGTTGTAAATCGTTTTCTATGAATAACTTATGCGGGTGATAAGTTCTAGGCGTGAGAATACAAGAAATCCATATGAGTCATAATGACTCAATAGAAAATCCGCAAGATTTTGATAGTGACATTATGACTCATATGGACGTTATCGGATTTTTGGTGGATTCTCTTAAGATTCTCAATTTAAGTGACTTACGAAAATTAAACTAGTTGGTATGGCATATGCAGTATAGATCACAGAACCTAAACTAACGAAAGGAAATTGTTATGACACTACTAACTAGCTGGGATCCATTTAAAGAATTCGAGGTGCTTCAAAATCGTTTGGGAGGTTGCTATGGCACATCCTGTGATACGTCGAAGTCAGAAGATGGGGCGTCTTACACTGCAAATTGGTCACCCACGGTTGATATTACCGAAGACGAGAATGAGTATCTGATCGAAGCTGAGCTTCCCCGCGTTGATAAGGATCAAGTCAATCTACGCGTTGCGGATGGAGTTCTTTCCATTTCGGGCGAGCGCCAGTTCAAACGAGAAGAAAAGGATAAAAAGAAAAAGGTTCATCGAGTCGAACGCAGCTATGGTAGCTTCGTGAGATCGTTCCGAGTCCCCGAAGATGTGGATCAGGAGAAGGTGAATGCCGAGTTCAAAGATGGAGTTCTTGCGGTACACTTGCCTAAGAGTGAGGTGCGTAAGCCCAAAGATATCGACATCAAGATCAACTAATCTCTGTAAATTTAGATTGAAATCATCACAAAGCCCGGGACAATTCCGGGCTTTGTTGATTTAAATTGAAATGAGCGAATCTAAGAAAGCAAAAACAACTAAGAGTAGTAAACCTGCCGCAAAGTCAGGGGATTCGAAATCTGCTGCGAGTTCCGAGAAGAAAGCGCCCAAAGCCGAGGCAAAAGAGGCTAAGAAGGAAGCTCCCAAAGCGACAAAAAAGGCGGATACGACACCGATTCAAAACGGAAAAGGATCCGCACCCCGTAACATGGGTCCCAAGTTTAAGAAGAACTATAAAGGGATTCGTTGGGAAAGTAAGGACGAGCCTCGTCAAAAGGGCGTCAAGCAAGTCAAAGTCTACAAATAGCGTAGGCTAAACGTAGAGTCGCTGTCGAACGGCTTCAAAAAGGCAGACCCCGGTTGCAACGGAAACATTGAGACAGGGGGTCTCTCCGAGCATCGGAATACTCACAAGATGGTCACACTTCTCTCCGGAAAGCCGTCTCAAGCCGCTGCCTTCGGCACCCATAACCAAAGCTAGAGGGCCAGTTAGATCCACGGAATAAATCGGGGCTGATTCTTCGTCCCCTGTTCCGACGATGCTCAGGAACTGATCTTTAAGGAGATCTAAGGTTCGAGCTATATTTGTGACTTGAACCACGGGAAGAATTTCCGCAGCGCCACATGCCGTGTGTCGGACAGTGTCGGTTAAGGGCGTTGCGCGATTTTTTGGGATGATCAGGGCGTGGCAACCCGCAGCCTCAGCGGATCGAATGCATGCTCCGAGATTGTGAGGGTCTTGAACTCCGTCGAGGGCGATGACGAATGGATTTTCTGTGTCTTCTAGCAGTTCGCTTAAAAATGATTCGTCGTAGGTTTTAGCAACAGAGTCGAAATTTGCATGAGTGCTACGCTGGGATTTCCGGTTCCTCGGCATAGTGCGACTGTAGTGGGTTAATGCAATTTCGGGAATCGCAATCTATCGAGAAATTCGACATGCGTGGGCACTGAATCCCGCTCCAAACGAGCAGAGCCATAGGCTGTTATCTCTAGGCGACAAATCCTGTAATGCGTGTTCAAGACAAAAGAGAATTGAAGGGCTGCTTAGATTTCCAAACTGTTCTAATATATGTGTCGATATGCCAAGGTCTTGGTTTGGGTAGGCTTCTCGAATCGCTCGAATGACTCGCGCTCCGCCGGGGTGTATCAGGAGGGTTTCGTTGGGTTCGATTGAAGTAGGGGGAATCAGTTTCTGGACCGCTCTTGTTGCTACCTCGGGAACGGTGGAATGGAGCACGTTTCTAAGCTTTCCGTCTGAATTTTTGAACCGCAGCTTTTCCCGCTCCTCGGGCCAATGCAGAGTTCGAAAACTACGCTTCTCGATGGAGGCTAATGCCTCTGAAGATTCTCCTGTCCAGATGGATGCGCTTGCGCCATCCGCAAAGAGAGCCGAACTAATAAGCACGCCAATGTCGTCGTCCAAGTAGAATGCACTTGAACAAACTTCTAAAGCAATGCATGCAACGTGGGCTGAAGGATTTTCTGCGAGGAAATGAGAGGCTTGGCGTAGTAACGGAATGGCGGCTCCACATCCGATGCCTACTAGATCGCTTAGGTAGCAATCACTGCGCAATTCGAGGGATTCAGAAATGTGGCTACTAAGGCCGGGACAAAGATAGCCCGTGCAAGTACAAATCAATAAGGCATCTAGGTCGGATGGATGTAACTGGGAATGTTCAAGAGCTTTCCGAAGTGCCTGGCTGCCAAGTTCGGGGGCCGTCTTTTCGAAGCGTTGATTGAGTTCTTCCGCAGGGGCATGAAACAGAGTCTCAAAATCCGAGTGACAGAAGTGCCGTTTATGGATACCTGAACTTTTGCATAGAATGCGTTCCAACAGGTTTTGTGGTCTTTCGGACAGCTGAGAAACCTGAGGAAGGTTGTGGATCTGCTCCCAGAGTTCTTGTTGGGTGCAGGAAAAAGATGGGACGTGAGAAGCGATCGAAAGTAACTGCATGGGATTCTAGGAACGATAACCTACCATGCGACATCCCCCGCGCCAGGAGGTATGTTCGTTGAGGTGCCATGAGGGCTTAGAAAGCCCAAGTAGTGTGCCCATCTCTCCTGGACAAAAGCCGGCCCTTAGGCTTATCGCGCCGTCGTGGCGGGTAATCGGATGAACAAAGGGCAAAAGGAAATTGAAACCCAAGATAGGAAAAGGGTGCCTCCACGGTTCGTTAATAATTAGAAGCCGGGAGTGCGAAGCGATTTGGGTTCCAAGTTGCTTTAGCTCTTCGTTTGTAAAGTGATGCAGAAAGAGATTTGCAATAACAACGGGATAGTGATCCCATGCCTCGAAATCAAAAACACTTTTCTGTATCCAAGCCTTTTCGAAACCATGAGGCGCAGGGGCAATATCAAGGCCCGTATAATTCCAATCACTATTTCTATGATGCTGGCTGAGGTGAGTATACAGAGATCCATCCCCGGCTCCGATTTCAAGAATGGGTTCGTCCTCCCGTGCGTGACGATCAAGAGCTGTGGCAATAAAACGATACTGTCCCATGAGCCAATTAATTCGGCGCAGATCACGCCGACTTGCTTGTGCGCCCGGATCGTCAGCCGGAAGGTGATCCAACAGTTCGCGTCCAGGTTGTCTCGGAGGAAAGCTGGACGACATACTCGTTTTATCGAACGCTTACGGTCTTGCCAGAACGATCAGAATCAAAGCAAGCATCGAGGACTTTCTGAATCTCCGTCCCTTTAGCAAAATCCGGTTGATCATTCTTACCTGTCCGAATGCTCTTAATAAAGCGAGCGAAGTTATCGGGAGCTGGTTTACATTTAATAGTTTTCCACTCGGCTTTATGGATGTCTTTGCCAGTGCACACTTCAAAATCATCGTAAGAATGATCTAGATCAATTTTGAGAGCACCTTTTTCTCCAAAGACTTCTAAATGGAGATTATTGGCATAACCGGTTGCCCAACGTGATGTTTGAATAATTCCTACGGCCCCGTTTGCCAGCTCACATCGAATAAATGCAGAATCGTTTGCATCAAGGGTATAGCCATCGTGTTTCTTGCCTTTAATATTATTAAAAGTCTTCAGCTGGCAATTGACTTTTTTGACCTGGCTATCGATTGGGAACGTAGCAAAGTCGACGATATGGACGCCTACGTCTCCCAATACGCCTTTGCTGCCGTGTTTAGAAGATTGACGCCATAACCATGCGGGAGTTTTTCTCCAATCACCCCA
>JBCCKK010000268.1:0-4666 GCA_039027395.1 Verrucomicrobiota bacterium
CACACCCGCCACTGCCTGGGCCGATCCGACTTGCTCAATCGAACCTAGAGAAGGAGTGACTCGAAGTCTTGATTTGGTCTTTAAGAACTGCTCACCGGATGGTCAAGTGAACTTGCCTACGATCGGCAATGCGCGTTTTGGTTCGCCTTCGATGAGTACGAATATGCAGGTTATTAATTTTAAAATGACCCGATCGGCAACATTGAGCTATCCCGTTCGAGCCACCAACCTTGGAGATTTGATTATTCCAAGCTTTCAGGTCCAAACCACCGATGGAACGAAGACGGTTCCTGAGGCTCGTTACAAAGTTGTTAAAGCCCGAGTAAATTCTCAATTTCCTTCGAGTGCTGGAGGAGGTGCCGTTCAGCAGACGATTGATGACGTAGTCAAAGCAGCTCTTGAACTTGAGCCTAAAGAGGTTTGGGCTGGGCAGGTGTTTGGAGCCACTGTCGTGGTTCAAGGATTAACTCGGTATTTTAAAGGCCCCCGTTGGACTACACCGGTTTGGCGCCCAGATGACCTAGTCCTCGGTCCTTGGTTGAAATATGAAGAGTCTCGACAAACATTTCGTGGACAGAGCTTGAGCCGATTTGATTTTCCAGTTCGAGCGATGGCTCCTATTGAGGGGGGTGCGTTTGATCTTCCTCAGGCTGAGATTGCTGTAGTGGTCAATACAGGATCGAGAAGTCGTGATGCATTCGACTTAATGTTCGGAGGGAGGAATCGAGTCGTCGAAATTAACTCAAACGCTTCTCAATTGAAGGTAAAACCTTTGCCGGCGACCGACCTTCCGTTTTCTGGTGCTGTTGGTGAATTTGAACTCGAATCGAAATTAGTTCCTGGATCTGCAGGTGTTGGAGAGCCATTGACTTGGACTGTGCAATTGTCAGGAAAAGGAAATTGGCCCGCTGGAATTCAATTACCGAATCGCCAGGTTCCTGAAGGATTTGAGATTATTCAGCCAAAATCGAAAACTGAAATGGAGGGAGACTCGCCCTTTATCGGAAAAATGATTGAAGATGTCGTCTTGATTCCCCAAAAAGAAGGGACCTTCACGCTCCCTGCTCTCGAGTTCACTTACTTTGATCCTTTGCGTGGAACGTACAAGACGATTAAAACCAAACCCGAGCAAATTACAATTACACCGGCTAAATCTCGTCCGGGAGTTTCTGGATTGCAGGTTCCTCAGCCTGGGGGTGGCTTGGGTTCACAAGCCACCAGCAAAGTCGTACCTTTTGATGGTCAGGCTCAACTTCCTTATGATCCACTAAAGGGAGAAAATCGAGGCGGTAAGCCACTCCCTCTTTGGTTGTTCTTTGGGTTGGTTGCTCTCCCATGGATCGGTTTTTTGGTCTGGTGGGCAACGCTAGTTAGAAAGCGGGTGATTCAACGAGATGCCCAGAGAATTCGAAGGGAAGCTTGGACGAAGTTGCAAGCTATGGCGAATGCGTCTGGTGACATGGATGCATCACAACTTCGCGAGTGGCAGAGGGAAACAGTTCGTCTTTGGGAGGTGCCATATCCCGTCCCCAATACTCAGACGTTGTCTTCAGCTGTGGATCATCACGTCAATTCGAATCAGTCCGAAGTGTGGTCAGCATTGTGGAAAGAATCAGAAGCGTGCCTTTTTGGTAAAGAAAAATCACTATCGAGTGATTGGAGGCCACGATTCGCTCAAGCAATGGGAGAAGTATCTGCTCCGCGGGTTCCATGGAAGGGGATGCTTAGACCTTCGGCTTGGATTCCTGTGGTCATGGGGATGATTCTCATTTTGGGTGAAGTGGGTGTTGCTCAGGAACAGAAATCAGGAGCCAATTACTATCAATCCGGTGAGTTTCAGCGAACAGAAGCGGAGTCGCGTCGCCAGCTTGAAGAGAATTGGAGTAATTGGGTGGCACATCATAACTTGGCCTTATCTCTCTTTCAGCAAGAGCGTTGGGATGAAGCTGCAGTGCATGGTTCGATTGCAGCCGTCTATGCTCCTTCGGATGCTACAGCTCGCTGGAATGCAAGATTGCTTTTAGAACGAGCAGGTTGGGATCAAACAAAACCCGGAATTCTTTTGTTGAGTCGTATCTGGTCAAGCTGGTGGTATCTTTTGCTTCCAGCTAGTGTTTGGCAGTGGTTGGTTATCTTCTTAAGTTTGAGCCTCGCGTCCGTCTTCTGTTGGGGCTTGCGTGCTTCATACCAAGGAAGTAGCGGGGGGAGTAGGACGCGTTGGATTCTAGCGTCTACCTTATGTGTGGCTTTGTTTGCTTCCGGCTATGCCTTGCAAAAATGGGGTCCGTTTTCAGACCCCGGTGTTGTGATGATTTTCAAAGCGGTCGGAGGACGTTCAATACCATCAGACGTTGATCAACAAACCAGAAATATTCCTACTGGAACAACTGCAAAACTTCGAGGCCAGTTTTTAGGATGGCATCAAATCGAGCTGAATAATGCGGAGCGGGTTTGGATTCGTGAACGTGAAGTTGTGCCGGTCTATCGCAACTTGAAGTGATAAAAAATTTCTAAGGTCGATAATAAGGGAGAACTTCAGGGAGGTAAGCCTGTAAGGCTCGAATCCGTTTTGCGTCTGCTGGATGCGTGCTGAGCCAATCTGGTGGTTTACCACCGCGTTGGTCCGAGTAGGCTTTCATTCGTTTCCATAGCTCGACTGCTTCTCGAGGATCGTATCCGGCCTTCGCCATATAAAGCATTCCAATTCGGTCAGCCTCGTATTCGTTTTCTCGGCTGAAGGGGAGAACCATGCCAACTTGGGTGCCGACTCCGAGGCCAGAGAGGATAGCTGAACGGTTCTCCATATAATTTTCGTTCGACATACCGAGGCCGATATCGGCTGCAGTGATCGCACCCGAGATTGCCATCTGCCGAGAGATTCGCTGTCCACCGTGATGAAGGGCAACGTGAGCTAATTCGTGTCCAATAACAGTGGCAAGCCCTGCATCGGATTGAGTGATGGGAAGAAGGCCGGTATGCACACCAATTTTTCCGCCTGGAAGAGCAAATGCATTAGGAGTTGGGTTTTCGAAGACCAGAACCTCCCATTGAGCATGTTTAGCATTTACATGAGGAATCAAGCGCTTTGCTACACGGTCGACTTGAGCGTTCGCCTCAGGGTCTGTTGATATCTGTTGTGATGTTTTGATATCTTGAAATGCAGTCAATCCCATCTGCGCTTCTTGCTGGGGGGTGAGTAACATGAAACGCTGCTCCCCAGTTTCTTCGATGGTGACGCAGGCAGTTAGGCTAATGAGCACCAGACCGGACATCCATACGCTGTGGCGGTATTTCATTGCAGAATCATGGCGGACAGAACGCCGTTTGGCAAAAACCAAATAGCGGCGTTATTGGAGCGGTTAGACACCTCTCAACTCGTAGCTCTGGAGGGCGAGTCTTAGATCGACATCAGGTCGTAGATGAATCGTTTGCCAACCCATTTTTGAGGGAGTCATAATGTTCTCTTCCAGATCATCAATGAAAAGAGCTGTGAACTTGTCTGCATTCATTTCCTTCAGAGCTCGGGTATAGATTTCCTCTTTCGGTTTCATGACTCCCATCTGGTAGGAATAAAAGCGCTTCTTAAACACGTCAAAGAAGTCGAATCGTTTTTCGCAGTAGTCGATATGGGCTTCCGAGGTATTCGAAATAATGGCTGTCGGATAATATTGGGAAAGCATTCGGGCCATTTGAATGTGATCATCCAACGGGGTAAAAATCTCCTGCCAGATTCCCTTTAACTCGTCCCATGAGCCTTGATATTGGAATTTGTCCTTAAGCCTCCTGAAAAAGGCCTCCGTTTCAATAGAACCTGTTTCATATTCATCAATATCCGCGCCGAGTGTCTTCACCAAGGCATCCATTTCGTCCTCACTTAGTGAGGATTGCTGGCGAACTCGATAGAGCGCGATATCAAAATCAAAGTGCAATAGCACCCGGCCAAGATCGAAAAAAATGGTCTCGATTTTCATTTGAAGTAAGAATGAAGAAGTAAAAATTAAGAGTTTTTCTTGGAAGACTTTCTGATGGTTACAAAGATAGCGATAAGTTCGTCAGTTTCTTGAATGATTTGTTTAAGTTTTTCTTTTTCTACTAGACCGGATTCAACCAATAATTCCAACCAATAAGCGGTTTCTTCGGCTTCTTTCAAGCAAATGCCGATTGTAGAAGTAAATTCTGCCTTACTTCGGGAGCGATAGGCTTCTCTATAATTTGCTCCTATCGATGTTCCCGATCTTAATAGCTGATTTCCAATTACCTTCGCTTCTCGAGACTTTGATCCAAGAGTCGAAGATAATCGTATGATACGTAAAGCGAATGACTTGGTTCGAGAAAGTAGATCTATTTCTTCCTTCTTCATTCTTACTTTTTAAATTACGTCAGTTTCTTTCTGTTCTCCAAGGCATGGGATAATGTCTGGCTATCAGCGTACTCCAAAGATCCTCCTACGGAAATTCCGGTGGCGGGCCGGCTGACAGTGATGTTGTACTCCGATAGAGTTTCGGAGAGATAGAGGCTTGTCGTTTCACCTCGCACATCAGTCCCTAGTGCAATCACGACCTCGCTGACCGATGGGTTGTCAGGCTCCCCGAGTCGTTTGAGTAGCGATTAGATATTAATATCCTCAGGGCCAATATCATAGAGAGGTGGAAGATTTACTACGAGA
>JBCCKK010000269.1:0-4560 GCA_039027395.1 Verrucomicrobiota bacterium
AAGCTTATTTGATTTTGATGGAAAATATTAGTTTTGGTCAATAATCGACCGAAAATGTTAACATTCTCGGATTTAGATCTTTTTGACTGATTCAGGTAAACGAAAGAATTCGGCAATCCATAAAATGGAGTCGTTTTGAGCGATTCTGGCATAATAAATGCTTCTTCTCGTAATTCGTAATTGTTGGTCGTTTTAATCTAAACATAAGGAACTGCGATGAATATCACTCCTCGATTTAACATTCATAACATTAACGATTTTGAAAATAACGGTCAGGTTCGCAATCTGATTATCATAGTTCGGGCAGATCCCATTATTTGTGGGCACTCCACGGAAGCTCGAAATCTTGCAGAAGCAGCGAAGGATGCTGGTTATGAAAACGTGCACATTGTTAGCTATCCGCTTGATGTTTTAGAGAAAAGCTCGCTGCCCCTCAAGCCTTTGGATTCGATTCAACCCTACACGCGTGGAATCCAAGTAGATCGGCCTAACCCTATCGGGGGATACAAGGTTTTAGATGGTCGGCTTTCCTATGCGATCAGCGGACATATTGTCGATTTGCTCCACCGCTTTTCTGGAAAAACAGCGATTATGGACCTCTATTTGGTTCCCCATGGCCAGATGGCTCTGAATGCCGTCCAGAGTTTTGAACAGACAGGAGTTTTTAAGGATATCGTAACCATTGCAGAAGCCGTAGGCTCCGATATCACGAATGTGGTTAAAAATGCGGTTCATGAAAACCGTTTCGGTGCGGCACAATTGGTCTTGAGTAACTACCTGCAACACGACATTCCGGTTGCAGTCAGTGAATATACGAAGGAACTGATTTTGGAGGCTGGAAATCAGGTAGACGCCGCCTTGGGAACAAACTTTGAACGCCGTCTTGCCGAAAAAGTGGGAATTAGCTATCCCGCAATAAACACCATAGACTACACCTCTTTAGACGAGCGCTCCGAAGAAATCGATGCCGTGCTCGAGAAACGAGGTCTAGATCGAGATGAATATGTTTTGTTCCTTTCTCGAATCGCTCCTGCTAAAGGGGTCGACGATTTGATTCATGCTTATAAGGCCAGTGACTTGTATCAGAAAAAGAAATTGGTCATCTGTGGGACAGGGCCTGCTCTCGAGTCGATGAAAGAGTTAGCGGGTGCTGACGATTCGATCATTTTCTATAATGACATTAGCGATAAAGAAAAGGGACCTCTGATGAATGCTTGTTATACATATGCATTGCCCAGTAAGCCTCATCCCGAGTTTGTCGAAACCTTTGGAATCGCGATCGCAGAAAAGATGTTGGCCGGTGGTCTGGGGGTTGTTGTTACGACTAGGACCGGAGGTATTCCAGAAGCTACTGGAGGAAATTGCCTAGAACACGAGGCAGGGGATGTTGAGGGATTAACTCAACAATTGAATGTCGTATCGGTGATGTCGGAGTCGGAGCGTGCTGAACTTGCTTCTCGGGCTCAGAACTTTGCTCTCCGTTTTGATAAGGGCCAGGTTTTGGCAAATCTAACTCGATTAACAATGGCCCAAGAAGCTGCATAGCCTTGGGGATTGTTGGGGTAGCCCTAGTCGGAAGTGAAAGGAAAGCTGGGGCTTTTCCTAAAACTGTGTAGTCTTTTCGCCCATGGAAAAGGTTCCTGCTGCCTATGTTGATCCATTTTTAGGTAATGGAGCGACAGATTTGCCCAAGCCTGAGGGGATTGCGGGAACTTGGTTTTGGCCCAAAGCTCAAGTTGGCAACACGCACCCCGGAGCTTGTTATCCATTTGGAATGGTTTCGGCATGTGCTTACAGCGGAGCTTATCCAACGGGATATGGGTGCTACGACCGATCGACTGAAGGACCTCCGGGCAAGTTGTTTGAAGAGTTAAGTGCTTCTGGGTTTACCCATTTTCAACAGAGTGGCACGGGGGACATGCGTATTTTCTATAACCATGTTCGGGTTACACCGTTAGCAGGTGAGCGTGATGAAAGTCTCTCGGCTCTGGCCTCCGATAAGCGGTGGACTTTGGAGAATGAAGAGGCTTCGCCGGGATATTATGCCACGACTTTGAAGGAATCTGGGGTTCGAGCTGAACTTACCGTTGCGGCAAAATCTGCCTGTCATCGCTACACTTTCCCTGAGACGGTTCGTCCTGGAGTTTTGATTGATATGTCGACGAACGGGGTAGCCGTAGAAGGTCGAAATGCTAATCCAACGGAAGCTCATATTGAAGCAACATCAAGCACGACAGCCCAAGGCATGGTTGTCATCAATGGGATTCCCTTACATGTCTACTTGGAAACCAATATTAGTGCCGATGAATGGGGAATTTGGGTCGATGGGAGTTCCGCTAATGTTAAAGAGTTTGCCATGTCTCAAGCGGATCCACAGCGGGTTAAGCCATTTGGGTTCTATTTCTGTTTTGGTAAAGGGGAGGTGGAGTCTGTTGAGGTAAAGCTGGGGTTTTCGTTTCGCAGCGTGAATCAAGCTCAAGCCAATATGGAGGAAATTTCAAATGTGTCGTTTGATGATGTTTGCCAAAAGACACAAGCCCTCTGGACGAATTACCTTGAGCGAGTGCATGTTTCTGGGGGTAGTGAAGAACAGAAAGAAATCTTCTACTCCGCACTCTACCACAGTTTGATCAAACCCTGTGACATGGAAAACGAGAGTCCGTTTTGGCCAGAAGAAGGACCCTTCTTCTCAGATATCTCGACACTGTGGGATATCTACAAGACGCAGCTTCCATTAATGCTAAGTGTGTATCCCGAGCGAGGTCGCGATTTTGTTAACGCGTTGCTAGAAATGGCAGAGCGGCATCATCGATTTCCGATTGGTTACGTCATCGCAAAGCGTCCTATCTTGTTTGAAAAGCAAGCCAGTGCCCTTGCTCACTTAACAATCATAGATGCCTTCTTTCGAGGGCTAAAGGGAATCAATTGGAAGCGAGCCCTAGATCTTATGATTCACGAGCTCAACAATGGAAAAGGGGCGACCTATCAATCCCAAGGCTCTGTATTTCCTTTCACTCACACGTTAGACCTGGCGTCAGCCTATTTTGCTTCGGCTCAGTTGGCTCAGTATTTCGGCAAAAATAAATTGTATAAACATCTGATGCGTTTAGCAGGGTGGTGGCGTAACGTTTACAACAAGGAAACGGGGACGTTAAAAGCTTCTGAATACTATGAAGGAGGGGTTTGGAACTATTCCTTTCGTTTGCTGCACGATATGGAAAGCCGAATTTCTCTTTGCGATTCCCGCAAAGGTTATGTGGAAATGCTCGATCGATTTTTCGGCTATGGTGAAGCCCACTGCAAGCAGTTAGGTTTTCCCCCAGATCCCGAGGAAGAAAAGGCGGGCTATGGCTTGCGGCGGTTCACGGGACTCAATAATGAACCCGATATGGAAACTCCCTACGCCTATATTTATGCAGGGAGGCACGACCGGACGGCAGAGGTGGTTCGGGCCGCAATGAAATACCAATACACAACCGGGCCGGGAGGCTTGCCGGGGAACGATGATTCGGGAGCCCTTTCGTCGTGGTATGTTTGGAGTGCGATCGGGATTTTTCCGGTGTCAGGACAGGAGGTCTATCTTATCGGAAGTCCCATTTTTGATCGAAGTGAGATTAAGTTAGAAAACCGAACGTTTATCGTGACCGTATCTGAGAATTCAGACAAAAACATTTACGTCCAATCGGCCAAGCTAAATGGCGATGAAATCGATCGCGCCTACCTTAGATTGGATGAATTTGAGGATGGTGGAGAGCTGTATTTGGAAATGGGGCCCGAGCCTTCTAAGTGGGCGACGAAGCTCAAACCCCCATCCTGGCGAATCTAGATACTTCGGATTGGGAAGAACAAACTGGGAATAACCCTGTTTTTACTGAATCGATCCCCTAGATATAGCGTCTGTAGTGGTCATACCGGCGGTTTCAATGGCTAAAATAAACCTCAACCAAATCTAGCCAGAACGTAAATCTTTGGTATCCATTTAAGCTTATGCAGAATACGAATGATTGGTCACAGCGGATCAGTACGGAAGTTAGTAAGACGGTTATCGGGCAAACCGTCATCGTGGAACGACTCATTGTTGCTCTTTTGGCTAATGGCCACGTGCTTCTGGAGGGAATGCCAGGCTTGGCAAAAACGCTTTTGATTAAATCCCTTGGTCAAGCTTTAGGGGTTCAATTTGAGCGGATTCAGTTTACGCCTGACCTTCTTCCAAGTGATGTTGTCGGAACAATGGTGTTCCAACCGTCCGACGGGACATTCGTAGCCCACCACGGCCCGATTTTCGCCAATTTGGTTCTCGCTGACGAAATTAACCGATCACCTGCGAAGGTGCAGAGTGCACTTCTTGAAGCAATGCAGGAACGGCAAGTTACCATTGGTGGGGTTTCCCACAAACTACCGGCTCCTTTCTTTGTCATGGCCACTCAGAACCCGGTAGAACAAGAAGGAACTTATCCATTGCCTGAGGCTCAGACCGACCGCTTTTTGTTTAAGTTAATTGTCGATTATCCTGAGCAGGCCGAGGAGCGTTTGATGATGGAACGTTGGGGTCGGATCACC
>JBCCKK010000270.1:0-4557 GCA_039027395.1 Verrucomicrobiota bacterium
GGATTTGCCAGCACCATGATATCACGATCAATACTTAATTCATTTTTTGGACGATCTTTTCCGAAATATTGGATCGTTCCATCATTGTTCTGATCGCTAAACGTGATGAGTCCGCTGTTTTCCCATTTCTTAAACCATGCAGGCATCTCAGAATAGGGTTGGTTGTGCACCGTCTGAATCAAATTAGCGCGAGCAAAAGTGGCGATTGCTGGGGCAGTAGTGTAAAGAAGCCCTATAAACAAAATAGCCCAGACGGCACTCCAACGAGCAGCCTTGACTGTTTTGACCGTATAGAAGCGGATGATGACATGAGGCAAGCCTGCTGTGCCCACCATGAGCGCCATGGTGATACAAAAGACATCGATCATGGATTTCTTTCCCACCACATAAGCCGCTGTGTATTCGGGGAGGCCGAGCTCTCGATGGAGCTTATCAATTAATTCCAGCAAATAGACACCCGCGCCCGGACCGTCAATCACTTGAGCCCCGAAACCAATTTGAGGAATATAATGCCCTGTGAGTTGGTGCGAAATCGCAACGGCTGGGATAAGGTAGGCAAAGATTAGAATGACGTATTGAGCAACCTGAGTCCAAGTAATACCTTTCATCCCGCCCATGGTGGCGTAGAGAAAAACAAGAAACATCCCGATGATGACTCCTGTGTTGATGGGAACGTTCAAGATATTGGAGAAAACAATTCCCACGCCTCGCATTTGACCGGCAATGTAAGTGAGCGAAATAAAAATTGCGCAAAGCACGGCTACGATTCGAGCCAATTTAGAATAATATCGATCACCTACAAAATCGGGCACAGTGAATTTCCCAAATTTCCGAAGGTAAGGAGCGAGTAAAAGAGCAAGAAGAACATAACCTCCCGTCCATCCGAGCAGATAAACAGATCCGGTTGAGCCCATAAATGAAATGAGGCCGGCCATGGAGAGAAAGGATGCGGCGCTCATCCAATCGGCAGCCGTAGCCATCCCGTTAAAGAGCGGGGGAACGCCTTGTCCAGCAACATAAAATCCTTGAGTGCTCTTTACGCGAGAGGCGATAGCAATTCCGATATAAATCGCAAACGTTATCCCTACAATGAGATAGGTCCATTCTTGAGTGCTCATAAATCCTCCGTAGGCACTTCGTTCCCCGATTCTTCTATCTCTTCATCTACACCGAATTTGCGATCGAGATGTCGCATAATCAGCGCGTAAACGAGAATCAAAACGATGAAAATATAGATTGCCCCTTGTTGTCCCATCCAAAATCCGAAAGGAAATCCACCTACTTGAATTTCATTGAGCGGCTCTACCAAAATAATCGCTAGAACGAAGGACGAAACAAACCAGATGGCTAAAAGAATAGTGACAACGATAATATTAGCCCGCCAGTAGAGTTTTGCATTTTCCTGGGTAGGTTTTGTTGAGGGGGACTCTCCCATGCGAAATTTGATTAACGAAGGAATCATTGCAGGACAAGCGTAAAAGTTGTTTGGCAGATTCCGGGAGCTGTTCCAAATTGAGCTTATGCGGTTACTTACTCTAAAACCAATCGGTCTCCTTTTTATATTATTGAGTTCGGTTACTCATTCTTCTGAGCTCTACGCAACTAGTATCTGGGAAATCCAGGGGAAGCAGCAGCCCTTGTATCTGGCTGGATCCGTTCACCTACTCAAGGCAACCGATGAAATCCCCGAGACGTACAACCGGGTTTACCAGAATTCCGATCTCCTGGTATTTGAGGTGGAGCCCGACCAATTAGAAAAGCCACAGATTCTCGGACTAATGCTCAAAGAAGGAGCGTGTGCTCCTGGAAAGACAATTGGTGATTATATTGGCCCTTCGATTAAGAAGCGTTTGGAGCAGCGCCTTAGTGAAAAGCAGATTCCCTTCATGATGGTGCAATCGTTCAAACCTTGGATGGCTGCGATGACTCTTACGATGCTTGAGCTTCAAAAGATGGGGGCTCGAGCAGATTTAGGCGTGGACCGACAATACTTCGATCGAGCTCGCCGAGATGGAAAACAGACAATGAGTTTGGAAACTGCGGAATTTCAGGCGAAGTTGCTTTCCTCGTTTTCTCCGAAAGAACAGGAAAAGTTTCTCATCTACACACTTGATTATCTTGGAGAAACCGAAGTGATGTATCAGCAAATTGTTAAGGCTTGGCAAGACGGTGATGAAGATACGTTGTCAGACTTCTTTTCGGATTCTGAAGCAGAATATCAGGGGGTTTATGAACGTCTCCTTTTTAAGCGAAATCGCGATTGGATTAAGCCTATCGAGAAGCTGTTGCAGGGGAATCAAACCGCAATGGTTGTTGTTGGGGTTGGGCACTTGGTGGGGGATGGGAGTGTGATTGACCTCTTAAAAAGACGTGGTTACAATTATAAAAAGCTAAGCGATTTATAACCATCAACCAGGGAGTAGTTAAATGATCGAAGTTCATTCTACCGGCGAGGAGACGTATTCCGTCAATGTCATTGCAGCAGAAAATACCAATCATGAGGTGATGTTAGAGGATTGGTACTATATGAAGCTCACAGATGGGCAGATTCTCCCGGAAGAATTAATCGAGCGATCATTTGAGTTCCTTTTGGAGCGAGAGTCAGGGGCGGAAATTATGGAAATATTTGATCTTTGCTTGATTCAAAACAACTTTCCCGAGTATGAAAAAACCATGAAACGGGAATTGAGAAAAAAAATCTGAATCGTTTGATTCTTTTTTGCGTCAAAGAAGCAGAAAAAGTAAATAAACGCTATTCACTCAGGAAAAACGGGTAATGTTTGTATAGGCTTTTAAGTAAAATACCGAGTATTTGGTTAAACTGGAATCATTTATGCTGCAATAAATTGCTAAGGTTATGGAGTTCTTTGCGAGAAACCAAAGTGACAACGGAAAACGCCCTAAAGATTTAGGTTCCGTTCTTTATTTGAGACCTTATCAGCCAGTTCAAATCAAAAAGTGTTGGAGAACTCCTCAAGAACCTTTTCAAATTCTTACCTGTTCTAGTGTCATCCTTCTAATGGTTGGAGTTCTCACTGGATTCCTTCTTTATGTGTCGATTGATCAACTTCAGGTCAAACGACGCGACTACCAACTTAGCCTTTCAGAACGGCGAAGTCTCCAACTGGACCTGGCTCGAATTCAGATTATCAATCGAGAATCGAATCGAAATCTCTTTATGCTTGTTGAGGAGGTTCAACATGTTCTTAAAAATTCACATGGAGAGCGTCGAGAGTTTCTCATTCAGATGATTCCCCAAGCGCTGGTGCTTCAGGCTGAAAACCAAATACCCGCTTCAGCTACTATTTCTATGGGTATTTATGAGAGCAATTATGGCCAAAGTGATTTAGCCAAGTTGCACAACAACTTTTTCGGAATTAAAGCGCTTGATCGGCGATGGGCGGGGGGAATTGCCAATATGATGACCACTGATTCGGGTAAGCGGCATCTTCAAAAATTTAGAACCTATCTCAATTTTGAGCAGGGAGTTCAGGGATATGGTAAATTTTTGACGAAGTCACAGCGGTATCGAAAAGCGTTTCATCACAATGATGGACCCTCATTCGTTCGAGAACTCCTAGCAGCAGGATATTGCCCCGATCATGATTACCTGGCTCGAATTCGCCAGATCATGGCCCGACATGATCTCCAACGGTTGGATCTACATCGACTCGTTCCCGCTTTAGCAGGTGAACCGAGTTCGATTGCTGAATTCCAGTCGGCAAATTAAATGTCTTGGCATTTACGAATTTAATCGCATAACCAAAACTCATGGCTGCAAAGAAAGCTGCACAAGCGACCGGAATCGCTCTCCTCTTGGTCCTACTTATTATCGGACTGGTTTATCTGTATTTCCAATGGACTGATGCGGAACAGCGGGTGACTCGAAAAGATAAAAAAGTTACGGAACTCGAAGAGACGATTGGTGAGTTGAGTGTTCGCTTAGACAATTTAAGTCTGCAAAATGAGCAGCTTGTGGGAGACCTTGAAGGTGAGCAGAGCAAGCTCGAGGAAGTTGAGAAGCAAGCAGAAAATCTCAAAGCTGCGGAAAAGCGATTAAAGGCTCAGATGGAGGCTGCCTTGGCCAAGGCTGCACAGGAGCGTGCCGAGTTTGATGCAAAGCTTGAGGAACAGCGAAAAAAAGAAGCTAATACTCGATCCTCACTTGAGGAAAAGTTGAGAGCTACCATAGCGAGCCAAGATGTCGAAATTTCAAAATTGAAAGGGAAACTGCGAGTCGATGTCGCAAACAAGATTCTCTTCAAATCGGGTTCCGCGAAGCTGCTCCCAGGAGGAAAAAAGGTGTTAGATGAATTAGCGTTGGCTCTTGCCGGTTCTGCAGATCAGAACATTCAGGTTGCCGGTCACACGGATGACGTTCCGATAAAGAAGGGCTCTGTTCGATTTCCAACAAACTGGGAACTCTCAGCTCACCGTGCTTTAGCCGCAGTTCGTTATCTCGAAGAAGTCTGTGGTGTTCCTGGGAGACAGTTAGGAGCAGTTGGTTATGGACCCTACCAGCCAAGGGTTTCAAATGATTCAGCGGATAATCGTGCC
>JBCCKK010000271.1:0-4548 GCA_039027395.1 Verrucomicrobiota bacterium
ACTTCGTAGAGGATACACACTCCGACTGATCCACGCTGGAAACGATACTAAAACACTTAGAGCACTAGGTCGTTCTTTGTCCTATCAGGGAATTCGCGGACTTATCTTTCTTCCGACTCATATTTCCTTAAGTGCGTTCTCTTTCCCTTGGGATCGTTTCTGTAGCGTCGCTCTTGAAAACTATGACCTTCATCCATTCATGCCGTCCATTTCCAGAGATTCAAACTACACGGCTCGCTTCATATTTGAACAACTCCAACAGCGAGGTTATCAAAAACCAGGTTTTATCCTACCAGAAGCTACGCTACAGACGACGGAAAGTAACTGGCCGGATGCGATTTTAGCGGCATATGGACAATTCCCTAAATTCCCTAAAATTCCTTGGCTCCATTTTCATCATAAAAATCCCGTGCCGAAAAATTTACTGGGAATACTTAAACCGTGGTTAGACCAGTACAATCCAGATTGCCTAGTCAATATTGGCCGCGGTTTTTATATGGTCCATCTACTCAAGCGCCTCAAAAGGCGCATTCCTAAGGATATTGGATTAGCAATTACATCCGTGGGAAAGCACGACACTCCCTTACACATTAGCGGTATTGCCGCATCACCACCTCAATTATCCACTGTAATTCTTGATCTTCTAATTGGAAGGCTTCATCGAGGAGAATTTGGAAAACAAAACCAACCCATTAACATCCGATTGCTTAGCCCCTGGGTGGAAGGCCGTACTCTACGCCCGCTAAATGGTCCAAAATCCTAGATAATTTGCCAAAATATCGTGCTCTTTACAGGTAAACTCAGTATTTTGTTCTTCTGATGCAGTCGCCAAGGCATTCTTATACAATAGGAAAGGCTGATTACTGTTAGGAACTTTTCAGGTATCTATCTTGTTTTATAAAAAGACTGTTGGGCAACAATGAAACAGAATATTCCAAATATATTAATTCTAATGACGGACCAACAGCGGTTCGACACGATCGCAGCAGCCGGCTATGATCACATGCATACTCCGAATCTAGATCGTCTCGTCAACGAAGGCTGTCTATTCTCTAACGCATATACACCCAATCCGGTATGTGTTGCAGCTCGACATAGTATGCTGACCGGAACGTCAAGCGCCGACCATGGGTTTGAATTCAATCTAGGAGCGACCGATGATCGAATGGCAAACGATGGTCTACCCACATATGCGAGGCTTCTTTCCGAAAATGGATATTTTACTGCGCTTGCAGGCAAGGCCCACTACAAGCCTGTCCGCGAGCACCACGGGTTTGATCACTTGCGACTGATGGAAGAAATTCCAGGGCATCTCTTTGATGATGCTTATATGCAACATCTCCATAATGAAGGTCTGGGAGAGATCAAATCTCCCCATGGAGTTCGCCCTCTCATCTATCATATCCCACAGGACCCACTCATGCCGGATGAAAATCATGGCACCTACTGGCTTGCAGACCAGGCTATCGACTTGATCACCAAAAACCACGACCGCCCCTGGGCAATCACGGTTAGCTGGATTCACCCACACCCTCCACTCCATGTTCCCAGGAAATGGAGAGATCTCTACAAAAACAAGGAGCTTCCTACTCCAGTTCCCCCTTGCCGGCATCACCCTTACCCAGAAGGCGACAATGAATGGATGGGAGATCATTTACCAGAGAATCAGCTGCGCGAGTTTCGAGAAGCTTACTACGGTTCGATTTCCATGATTGACGATGCTATCGGATCGATCCTTGATCATTTGGAGCGTCAAAAAACCTTAGATAACACCTGTATTCTTTTTCTCTCGGATCATGGAGAAATGCTCGGCGACAAGGGAATGTTTCAGAAGACGTCCCCCTATGAGCCGTCCTGCAGAATCCCTTTCATTATTCGATATCCTAAGCGGATAACACCAGGAACGGTTGATAGACGTTTTGTTGATCTAACGGATGTTCTACCGACGCTACTTGATGCGGTGAACATTTCCTTTCCATACAAGAAATCCCACGAAAACTGTCGAATCAAGGGCTCCTCACTTCTAAGCCGCAAAGACGATAGAGATCGAACCTACCAATTTACGGAAAATCACTTTGGCTCCAATCGATGGGTAGCGGCTCGCGATCCCCGTTATAAGTATGTGTTCTTCTTCAATGGTGGCGTTGAACAGTTCTTTGACCTAGAAGCCGATCCCCAAGAGTGTACCAACCTCATCGGAAGTAATGCTATGCCCGTCGCGGAATACCAACGCCTAAAGAAAGCCTGTATGGCTCACGAATCCCAATGGGGGCCCGATGGCTACGTTACCCGCTGGGGATTTGATGGACGTGCCTCAACAAAAACAGACCCTCGAGGATGTGCCTACTTCACACATTTTCCTAATTCCCAATTCCCGTCGATCGGTAATGAAGCTCCTATGACAAAAGCCAAACGTCACATACAAGAACTTGAGCAAGCGCTCAAGAGTCAAAATGGACAACTTCCATGGGAACCGAGCTCGGTGGTAAAGACATATCTCGAGGAGTGGAAAAATAAATTTGTCCTCGCTTACGGTAACGACGAAACTACGGAAGAGCTGAATGATTTGGCCGAAGCTTTTATTGAAAGAGCAACTCGCCAAACGATGCAAAGCAGTGCTTCAGGTGATTAAAGAAGAGTTCGAGTTTCGAAAGAGGCTTCCAGCTTCCAATTCGGACAACCCACGTAGCAAGCCCATTTACCGCTTGGCAAATCGACCAAAAATAAAACGCTGCGGCTGATCAATCTCTACCGTCAGGCCTCTCTCAGTGATTTGAGCCTTACCCGCTCCATATAAACAATCGAAAGCTTCATACTGATCCAAAAACTCAGGAACTTCAAATGAGTGAGCCCCCTGCTGATTAAGTTCTCGAAACACCAGAATATAAATCGAATCACCGCTTATGGACATAAATCCTGTCCAAGATGCCCCGTCCGGCGGATCTCCAATGGGATACATTTGACCACTAAATAACCCCTCTCGATTTTGTTTCCAGATCTGCACCAACGGCTCAATTTTTTTGGAATACGATTCTGGCAAATGCGAAACCTCAAACCATCCTAATGGATTACTGAACATGGTTGTTGCAAACAAGTAGTCGGGATCATACTGATTCGGGGCAAGCGGATCACCCACATAAAGGTTTAGGTTACGATCTTGATTCAGAAACTCCATCCGCAACCGCAGCGGATCCACGTAGTGCGATAACATCCACAGGTTGCGTAGTGTCTGGTGCGGCCAATATCCATGCCAATCCGTATAGCGATTTTCAACAAAAAGTGGGCCACACTGAATCATTCCCCAATACCCCGGGCGAACCTCCGCGGTTATATCCAGGTCGAAAACGACTACGCCATCCGATTCGCACAAAACCCGATTGATAAAACGATAAAGGTTTTGCTCGCTCTTTTTACTCCTCAGCTTGATCCCATCTAGCTTGACGTAGTTGACCTCAAGTTCCCGGTGATACTTTAGAATTACTTCGGCGTCCTTCTTCCAGTTCACAAACTCGCTTGCAGAGTCGGGACCAAACCAAAGTCCAAGTTTAACTCCCTGATCCTTGGCTTTTTCAGCCAAAGGCTCCAAACCCTTTGGAAACCGCTCGGGATCTGGAGTCCAGAAATCCGGATTGCGATCCCAATAACCCTCCCAGACTCCATCTTGCTTTGCTCCCTCAACCGAATTCACCGTTCGCCCTAACTCCCATCCATCGTCAATCTGTAAAATGTCGACGCCTAGGCAGGAAGCCGCATCTAACTCCTCCATCATAAATGTCTCATTGATACGACTATCCCGAGAACGATCTCCCCACGTGTTACTCAAAAACATGGCATCTCTTTCGGAATCATAGCTTCGCAGACACCGTTGATAACTTTGCAACGCTTGAATGCAGCCCCATCTCCCTCCGCTATAGGCAATCGTCGCCCAAGTATACCCCTCTCCTCCACAATTAGGATCCATCCCATGCCCCATTAACGCGATTTCATGATTTTGCTGAACATATACGAGATCCGCAGGACTCTTGTGAAATCTGGCATGTGGCAGCGGAGCCTCTTTGATCAAGATCAATCCGTTACCCGTCAACGTTTGCTCAATGACAAAGACATTACCCGATTCTGCTAAGGCAGCTTCCGATGAATGTAATAACCATTCCTTCTCCTGAACGAACTCATTGTGTATATCGGTTCGGTCATAAAACGTTGCGGATCTTAATTTAAGGTGGCGCTCCGCTAGGGACAAGCGCTCTAGAATATCACTAAACTCCATTTGGACCCGACCAAACCGATCTGTCTCGATCCCAGTCGGCTCGTCGCTAACTCCATCATGACTCTCGCCAAGCACATTTTCGGTAGTCGTTGCACTAAATTGCATCCGGACCGCAGCAAGCTGCGGAAACACCTGAAGGGTGTAACCTAGAGTGGAAACCGTTCCCTTCGCTTCTAGGTTAACGCAGAGCGACGGCGCTTCCGTAGCAAAAAGAGTTCCTCGATCAACACTCCAGTGATAGGAACGCTCCTCATCTAAAACGATAAATGGTGGTGCAATAG
>JBCCKK010000272.1:0-4527 GCA_039027395.1 Verrucomicrobiota bacterium
AAGAACCAACCCGACCTGCGGAAAGCAAACGCGAAATGCACAGATCATTCGAACGAAGTCACTGTCAGAAATCGGATACTCAGGTTCGAAAGAACCCGCGGCAGGTTTAAGCCGTGGAAACGATAGAGTAAACGAAGCTTTCCAGCAGTGTTTCAATAAATATTCAATATGAGCGGCTAATGCCAGCGCTTCGTCTTTCCAATCCCACAGTCCAAACAAAGCGCCAATACCGAGTCTGCGAAACCCAGCCGCATAGGCCCGTTCAGGGCACTCAAGGCGCCAATCAAAATGTTTCTTCGGCCCTGCTTTGTGCATTTCCGCATAAGTTGGGCGATGATACGTCTCTTGGTAGACAACCAAACCCTCAGCTCCCGCTTTCACAATGGGAACATATTCCTCTTCCTCCATGGGGCCAACTTCCAAGGATACCGAAGGCACTAGGTCCCTCAGCGCCTTAACACAATCCTCAAGGTAGTGGTTTGAAACAAACTTAGGATGCTCTCCGGCAACTAGTAGGATGTTGCGGAACCCCTCTGATACAAGATGCCTTGCTTCTTTCTGAACCTCCTCAACAGATAGAGTGACTCGAAAGATCGGGTTATTTCTGGAAAATCCACAGTATTTGCAAATGTTCACACACTCGTTTGAAATATAGAGCGGCGCAAACAGTCGCATTGTTCTACCAAAGTATTGTCGAGTAAGTTGTTGGGATTCACTTGCAAGGGCTTCAAGAGGATACTTAGGTTCAAGTAAGCTCTCAAATCGTCTTAGAAGACGACTTTTCTCTTCAGGCAATGCATTAAACCGCTGAACAAAACTCATACCCTTAGAAAGCTAGGGCCTGAAAATGGAATGACAATTTAGTTTAATCTAAAAAACCTGTAAGTGGACTGGTCGCCGATGCCGCTCGCTTGGGTTGAGACATACCCAACTCATAAGCCATTCGGCCGGCTTCCACGGCCATAGCGAAGGCCTTGGCCATGGCTGGGGGGTCTTGAGCAATAGCAATCGCTGTATTCACCAAAACCGCGTCTGCTCCCAATTCCAATGCCTCCGCAACATGAGATGGTGCTCCCAAACCCGCGTCAACTACTACGGGTATATTCGATTGTTCAACGATGATTTCAACCTGCGCCCGGGTCTCTACACCTCGATTCGAACCAATTGGCGATCCGAGGGGCATCACCGTGGCGGCCCCAGCCTCCTCTAGCCGTTTGGCAAGTACAGGATCAGCGTTAATGTAGGGCAAAACAGTAAACCCTTCTTTTACTAGCACTTCTGTTGCTTTTAATGTCTCAATGGGATCTGGCAGTAGATACCGAGGATCTGGATGGATCTCTAATTTAACCCATTGAGGCATTCCATGAGACGCGGCAAGCCGAGCTAATCGAACCGCTTCGTCCGCATCCATTGCTCCGCTTGTATTAGGAACCAGCTGATATTTGTTTCCATCAATGAAGTCGAGAATATCAGCCGAAGGGTCTCCTTTGCCTGTCAGATCTGCCCGACGGAGAGCTACTGTTACGAGCTGAGTCCCACTGGCGTCAAGTGTCTCCTCCATTCGCTCGGGTGAAGAAAACTTACCCGTTCCTACCATCAAACGTGATTGGAACGTTTTTTCTCCGATCTTCCACTCCGAACTCTTATAAACCTCCGTGAACATGGGCTACATAAGCTATCGCACTGCTTTGTTTTCCGCAAATACAGGTGCGCAGGCTTTTGAAAAGTGATTATGCACATCCTGCAACTGGCGGTAGCTTTTAATATGAGCTCTCACCGGAGTCGCTTTGGTCTTACTATTCACTTTAACTAGCTGATCCGTGATGTGAGTAATACGAACGCGCTCACCGCGATCTAAGCAATAGCACCACTTTGCTTGTAGAGCTGCACCAAATGCGGCTCCTTCCATATTCTCTAAAGCCACAACCTCGGACTCGAAAACATCAGCGAGAATCTGCCGCCATTCTGGACTATTTGCTCCTCCACCAGTGAGACGAACTTGTTTGGGGCGAATTCCTAAGTCTTTCATTCGGCTCAGCCCATAGTTCAAACCTAAAGCGACTCCCTCCATGGCAGCTCTCGCCATATGCCCCTGACTAAAATTATCTGGTGTCATTCCATACAAAACCCCCGACGCAAGAGGCAGATTCGGAACACGCTCACCCTGAAAATAAGGAAGCATCATCATGCCCTCGCAACCGATAGGAATTCCGCGTACTTCTTTGCCCAAGCGAACGTTATCCCATTTAAATGCCTTCTTAATCAACTCAGTAGCAACTGTGACATTCATCGTACAAACCAAGGGCAACCATGCACCTGTGCTGTCACAAAATGCAGCAACTTCGCCCTCAGCATCGAATACAGGCCGCGAGGAATAAGCATAGACAGTCCCAGAGGTCCCTAGACTGACGGTCACCATTCCCGCTTTGGTATTACCTGTTCCGATAGCTCCCATCATGTTGTCTCCCCCGCCCGCAGAGACGAGTGTTCCAGGCTCCAATCCAAGCCGCTTGGCCACCATCGGAAGAATCTCACCAACCGGTTCGGAAGAAGACTGAATGGCGGGCAGTTTGTCCAGAAGAGTTGCGTCGATTGCTTGAGCTACCTTCGGATGCCAATCCCGAGTCTTTGTATCAAAAAATCCTGTTCCCGAAGCATCACCGGCCTCCATTGTAGCCCGGCCTGTCAGATGGTAGTTGAGATAATCGTGAGGAAGTAGAATTTTGTGAATTTGATGAAAATTCTTTGGCTCGTATTGCTTCAACCAGGCAATCTTGGAAGCAGTAAATCCCGCTGGGATCCCGTTTCCCGTCATTTGAATCACTTTACCAAGCCCTCCCAATTTTTTGATGAGAAGCTCAGCCTGTGTTGCAGTGCTCGTATCGCACCACAACTTAGCAGGACGGATCACCTTTCCTTTTTCGTCAAGAACGACGAGTCCATGTTGCTGTCCTGAAACCCCAATTGCTTTAACCGCGGACGGCCGAACCTTCGATTTGGCAAGGGCCTCCTTAATCGTCTTTTCAAGAGCGGTTACCCATGTTTTAGGATTTTGTTCCTTAACACCATCAGCGAGACCGCGAATCAAACCATAAGCTGAACTAGCCGAAGCCACTACCTGGCCTGTTTTTCCATTAACAACAACCGCTTTAGTACTTTGTGTTCCACTGTCTACTCCGATGAAGAACTCGCTCATAAGCAGCGCATTATATGCACGTGATAAAAAAGTTCGAGTATTTATTCACAGTCATTTAGTTGATCAAAGCTGCCTAGATCCGCTACCGTTTCCCAAATGTCAGACACCATCGTTGCCCTAGCTACGCCTCCCGTTGCTGCCGCTTTATCCCTAATTCGAATGACCGGGCCGAAATCGCACCAAATTATCAACCAGTTAGCGCCAAAATTTCAGCTTCAAAAAGAACTGCAATATCGGGCGATCACTTTCAACCACGCCTTGATCGACGATGTGGTTATTTCGAGCTGGAACAAACCTCATTCTTACACGGGTGAAGATGTTGTCGAAATCTCATGCCACGGAAACATGCTAATCGTCGATCAAATCATTGATGCTTGTTGCCAGCTTGGAGCGCGTCCCGCGGAGCCCGGTGAGTTCACTCGAAAAGCGTTTCTCAATGGCAAGCTCGATCTAACCCAAGCTGAATCCGTAATGGACTTAATTCACGCAAAGAGTGAACGAGCACTTCGCGCAGCTAAGAGTTTTCAACAGGGCGCGTTTGGTAAAAAAATCGAAACGATTAGAGAGGAAATACTCCAAGTTCTTTCTCAGCTAGAAGCCTATATCGACTTCCCTGACGAAGATATTGAACCCGAAACTGCTGAATCACTATCGAAACGCATCGAAGCTGTAGCCCTCAAAGTTTCAGAATACCTTGCAACAGCCAAAACAGGGAAATTCTTACGCCATGGAGCATCAGTCGTCCTAGTAGGAGCACCGAATGCGGGAAAGTCGTCGCTTATGAACGCACTCCTTGAGGATGATCGGGTGTTGGTAAGCGATCAACCGGGCACCACCAGGGACGCGATAGAGGCAGAATTTATTTTAGACGGGATTTCCATCCGTCTTACAGACACCGCTGGACTTCGAGAATCGGATGAAGAGCTTGAAAATCTGGGTATGGAACACACACAACGAGCGCTCGATGATGCCGATTTAGTTCTCTTTTTGGTGGATGGTAGCATTCCGAATCTTGGAACTCCAGACCTCTCACTCGACCAGTCCAAGATTCCAACGATTCACTGTTTGACTAAGTCAGATTTACCTAGGGTTTTTACGGGCGATGGATTCGATATATCTACTAAAACCGGCGATGGATTAGAAAATTTGAAGCAAGAAATTGCTAGACGGCTAAAACTCGACGAAAACAACCTTCTTAGCGAAAGTCTAGCGATCAACTCTCGCCATGAGTTCCACCTTAACACCGCAAAAGTCAGCAGATCAGAACTCACGATTTCTGGAGGTTCTTTGGTCTCCATGTTCTGGTGCGCCCGATCTAGGCTGACTTTTGC
>JBCCKK010000273.1:0-4505 GCA_039027395.1 Verrucomicrobiota bacterium
AACCGATATCGCCCGCGAAGCGGATGTCTCAGTTGCTATGGTCTACTCGCTACTAAAAGGTACCTACTACGGAAACGGTCAGCGCAAAGGCATTGGAATTTCCCCTAAAACAAGGACTCGTATCATCGATGCTTGCCGCAAACTAAACTATCAGCCCGAAGACATTTCGGTAATGACGCGAATCTATCCAGAATCAGGTGATTACGCATTTCTTATGAGTAATCAGATTTTGGACGGTATTTCAAATCCCTATTTTGCTCCGATGCTACAGGGAGCTTCGGCTCGACTGGATAGCCCCGCTTGGCACATCAGTCTCGCTTCCTTTGATAGTTCCATCGATTACCTTTCCCATCCAGACCAGCTTCCCCATTGCGTCACCACAGGAACGGCTACCAAATTCATGATGGTAGGACCACCCAACTATTCTCTGATCCTAACCCTTCTTCAAAAAGGAAATGTAGCCGTCTACCTCTCGCGTAAAGTGAATATTGAAGGAGTCGTTTCGGTCGTTCCTGATTATCGCAAAGCTTCCACTCTTTCACTGAAACACCTGCAGTCCCTTGGACATACACATATCGCGGTCTGTGCAAAATCCTATTTTAAAGAAGATGAATTCAATACCCAGGAGCACCAAAAAGGGATCGAAGACTCGATTCGTCGCTTCAAGCTCCCCGAAAAGACCGCTCAAATCGTATTCCAGGAAGAGAAAGATTCCGAACATCGACCTGACAGTTTAGTTCGGCAACTCTTAGAACGACGCCCTAAGCCAACCGCAATTTTCTGCCTAGATGATTGGACCGCAGCCGGAATTATCTCAAGCCTTCAGTCGCTAAACATCTCGGTCCCTGAAGACGTAAGCGTTGTCGGTTGTGGCAATCATCGAAATTTCCTAACGCCTCACCCAACACTCACAACCATCGATATTCCCAAGGAAGAAATCGGCAACCAAGCAATGATGATTCTACAAGGAGCATTCGATCGCTCTCCTTCATCCCCCCTCCAAGATATAACGCTTCCCGTCAAGTTGATCCGTCGTGAATCGACAAGCGTAGTTTAGAATAGATGTCTACCTAATAATAGTTGTTTAAACAAACTCCCGAAGAGCAACTGCTTACTCGCCACCCATCTGTGCTTCGTTTATTTCTTTAGCTTTTTGGCCAAATAGAACCAAAATATCTAACGCCTCTCCAGCCTGTTTTGCTTTATCGGGTTTAGCAATTTTTCCAAGATACTTTCTGGTTTCTTCTAACTCTTGAACACTCAGTTGCTGACGCTTCAGGCTCTCGTTGTATGCCTGTTGGTGGGTCACTAACATTGCCTCCATTTCTTTGAAACGACCAATGTTAGCACGAACCCGATCTTCTAGCATCTTTTGAAAAGCTCCGGGTAGACCATTCTTCTTCCAACTACCGATTAAGGAATCCGCGATCTCCATGCTTTCTTTTCGATCCATTGCATCAGAAAGTTGGGTCAAAGCTAGGCGAACCTTCTCTAGGTACTCAGAATGAACTTTGTCGTATTCCTTTGTCTGATAAGTTAGCTGCTCATTTACTTTTTGCTTTGCAATGGCAACTTCTTGCGCCAGCAGATCTGCCTTCCTACGATTTTCAGGAACACTTCCACAGGAGGTCACCAGTAGTAACAAAAGCAACCCAAAACATGTTTGACTCAAAATAGATAAATTAACGATCATCTTCATATCAATTTGTAACTCCTAACCAAGCAAGCAGCCCCGTTTGCAGGAAACCAAGGACCGTTTCAATATCCTCGTACGTTAAACCCGTGTTGTTGAATAAAACCTGCTGGCTGATTCCATACTTCAGATAAAGTGTATCCGTCCGAATCTTTATATTAGAAACAGCCAATCGATGGCGGAGCATCTCGTGATTTAACATCTCTCGTGTTGCAATTCCCCGCTCGACATTGGCCACTCGCATTGAAGAAATATAGCTCAGCATTCGGAGCGTTAACTCTAACTTTTGATAACTATTTAGAGCATCTTCTCCGTAAATATCGTGGCTGTGATATTCACGCGCTGAGTCTACTTTGCGCTTGATATCAGCGAAAATATAATGATCCAACGTCCCCTGCGCCCCCTCATCTTTAATCACATATTCATTTTGTCCCACGGCATCGGGGCGCATTCTTTGCAATGCCCAAATATCGTCGCCAAGGAGTTCGAGAGTCTTTAAATCCGCAGAACTTTTTAAGTTCCCATCGGCATCGAGAAGCTCATTTCTCACTTTGGTAAGATTACTAAAGATATAGATACGACTTGAGTATTGTAGAATATTCTGCCACCGCGATAGCTCAGATTTGATCAGATTAGCCATTACTTTATTATGCTTCTGACGCTCGATTGAAACCAATCTCTCTAGGGCAACGGTTGAATCAAGTTGATGCCATATCAAAAGCTGAATTTCCGTCTGGTAGTCGATTAAGTCTCTTAGCTTCGCACTCAACTCAGGGTAAGCTTCAAAAACCTTATCAGCTACAACCGAGTCTACGACAAAGCCATCTATCAGTTCTGCCGCTTCGTCTCCAAGAAGCAAAGTATCTACTATTTCTTTGTTCCCGCTCAAGAACTTTTCAAGGTCCTTTGTTCCACTTTCCTCTTCCTCATCCTTTTTATGAGAAGGTTCTCTCGACTTTTCAGTTGCGACAATGCTATCAATGTCTGCTTCTTGTTCATTAACACTCTTGAGTATCGATTTCGATCCTTCGATCTCTGAAGCACCTAATGCCTCTCCCTCAGCACCTCCAGAACTATTAATACGTGAAGGGTTAGCCAAAAAGCGCTCCAATCTAACAGCACTATCGCTTGCTTTGGACTTTCCCGGTTCTTTGATTGCCTCTGCGGAGTCACGGGCATTGGTTGTCGCTAATACAGAAGCCTCATTAAGCCGCATATTGTTTCTAAAATCATTTCGACCCGCCTGATAATCAAGCGTCTCAACAGCGATGATACCATCTTGACCAGGAAGACTGCCGAACCCTATATCGCCGGTTTCTGGGACGAGAGTTCTCAATTGAATAAGAACTTTTGATTGGCGTTTAAATCCATCTACCCAACTCTGAATACTCTGAAACCGTGCCAGACCTCCAACATAACCGTTAAACGCAGTTTTCTTTAGCGATTTACTTTTACTATCTTTTACCTCCAAGAACGCATCAAGCAATGCTTGCCGGATTACGGATAGTTGATCCTCCGTGCTATTACTACCGTCAAAGTAACTCGTCACAAACTTTTCAAGAGAATCGTTCGATAACACCTTACGAATCTCTTTCTTCGTTTCCTCTTCGAAAGCCTCTTCGTCGTACGCCTCTATCAGCACCTGAAATGCTTTATACTCACTAGTTAACTTCTTCGTGAATACGCCAAAGTGGCGAGGCTCGCTCTTGCCCTTTGCCTTGAGGCGCTTTTCTAATTCATCTCGCATCGACGAAGCAAACTGATGCAAACGAAAGACGGATTCATTATCTAGTCCTGAGCCAATCAGCGAAATCAAAGCGGCGTTAATTGTACTTGCCTTGGAAGCTTCATTAGTCTCCTGAACTTCCTCAATATAGCTATAAATTGCCTTCTCAGAATCCTCTATGTCACTCCGAATTTGAGCACTGGAAAAGCGCTCACGGTTTGGTTTTAGGGCATTCTCCTTATTCCCAAAAACTTCTAGCACTCTTTTGATCAAGTCGGAGATCTTCTCTTCATTTTCAATTTCTATATTGTCAGCTGCAATATTGATTACACGATCAATTAGCTCCTCTTCTGTCGAAGGCTCATTTTCCGAATCACTCCCATTCTTCTTTTCCAGTCTCTTCTTAAGAATCGAACCAATGACAGAATATCTTTCCATACGACTCTTAGCGCTATCTCGACGGCTATTGGACTCAGCAAGATTTAGTTCGAAAGCAAGAGATACTGCTGTCAAAAGAGCCACACGCTCTTTAACCCTCTGGTTTATCCAATTGATTGGATTCTGATTTACCGTGTCGAGATTACCCTCAAGATCGAAACTTGGGCTTTCCGGGGCTCCCATCTCCTTAGCTGCTCTCACAAGCAGACTATACCATGTCTCACGATAGATATTTTGTGTGGCGTATTTGTAGGCCGCTTCAATTTTTGCTGTCGCAAACGCCTTGCTGATTCGATCAAAATACTGCATGTCAGGTTTACGTTCACGGACATTGGTCTCGAACGACTCAAATGCTTTCATTGACTTCTCAGCATTCTCTTTGTCAGTAGGACTCTCGATCAATCGTTGTCCGACTGAGTTCTCGAAACAAACGGATACAACGAGAATTAAAACGAATAAAAATTTTGTAGAACTAGAGGCTCGGAGCTTTTTCATGGTGATAATCTGAGATCAATTCTGTGATAGCGAATTTGCTCGATGAACCAATAGTATGAACACACTAGATCACACATTTTGGCTTTCACGCAAAAATATGTAAATTGTTTGTTAGAAAAAATACCTATTTTTTCTGGAAAAAGTGGCCTCTAT
>JBCCKK010000274.1:0-4503 GCA_039027395.1 Verrucomicrobiota bacterium
CAATTCATTCCCGAATCATCCGACATCCTCGCCTACACCGCGATGATCGATGGACAGGGCTCCACCACCCTCGATTTCGAGGCCCCGAAAGAATCAGCTGCCTACCAATTTGTCTGCACCTTTCCAGGACATGCCACGATCATGCGCGGGGTATTTACGGTGGAGGAATGACAGCCAGAGTGAGCGACTCGATCTTCCAGTCAGGCGCCCAAAGAAATAGCCATCCATTCGAGCCCATTCCTTACAATTCGTCTCCATTCGTGGGAAAACACAAGTAAGGAAAGCGCTGCCACAACCGAGTGAAACGCTGCGTATATCAAGTTGGATGATAGCGTTTTGCGCCTTCGCACTCTCTGTTGCTGATATGAGTTGATATCACCGGATACTCCTTGATAGAACGGGGCTTTGAGAAGATCTTGGAGTAAGCCATCACCGAGTGATATAGCTTGCTGGGTGGCACGAAAAAATACTGTTAGCTTAAACATATATCCTAATGGGAAATTCCGTCCTAGTGTTCATTAGCCACTCCTCTGACGACAAGGAAAATTACATTGATCCTATTGTTCCAGATCTTGAGGCTTGTTACATAAACGCTTGGATAGACAAACGGAAAATTGTCCCCGGTGATAATCTTCGAAAATCGATTTTTCGAGATGGTTTGGATAAGGCAGACGTAGCCTTGATTTTCTTCACAAACAGGTCACTCAAGTCCTCTTGGGTAGACCAAGAGATAAAACATGTTCTGCGGGAGGAACTTAAGAAGGGAAATCAATTTGATCTCAACAAAATTATCGCGGTCTTCGACTCGAAGGAAACCTACGAGGAAGTTGCGAAGCGCTACCCAGAATTGACGGATGATCTGCTACACTTAATGCCTCCTGAATATGGCACGGTGCAGCTCGGACAACTAGTTTCTGCAATTTGGTCGAAGTATCTTGATCTTCAGGGTGGTGACGTAGAGATGCAAAGGCAGCTCTTGGAGAAGGACAAGGAAATTTTTCAGCGAGAGAAAGAGATTGCGCAGCTGAAAGGAGCTTTGGAAGAGGTTCGAGATGCCTCACCTGCTAGGGCTCAAGAGACCGAGTTCGAGAGGCTACTAACCTCTGGAAGACTTGAGAAGTTTGTCAAATCCAAGGATGACCTTCTTGAGGGAGAGTGGATTCAACATTCCAACTCTACAAACCTTGCAGAGGCAGTAGCATTTGGTCTCGCAGAAAGCTCTGGTGACCTAATGAGCCTAACAGAAAAGGGGCGTGATTTCCTATGTTGGTTCATTCTTAATAAGGAAAACGGCAGTTAACAAGTCGTGGCGCATCAACGTTAGCCCAAGAAAATCTAGATGAACTGGCGCGACTACGAGGAAGCAATCTACGAGATACTTCGAAGTCGGTTTCCCGCAAATACTGCCGACTTTGACGTGATGCTTCCCGGTCGATTCTCGAAGATCGACCGCCAAATCGACGTAGCGGGCTACGCGACTCTCATGGGGACCACGATGGTCGCGATCGTTGACTGCAAATGCTATTCAGAAAAAGTAGATGTTAAGCATGTCGAGACTGTGATTGGCATGGCTGCCGACGTTCGCGCCGATATCGCTCTAATCGTGACCACGATCGGGTATTCCGAAGCAGCAAAAGCGAGAGCACTCAACGAGCCAAATGTTCGCACTCATCTTGATGTGGTTACCACCGAGGAAGCCAGTGATGGTCCCCAAGTGCCAGCCGTTACTTTTATGTATTTGGGCCGGATTGGAGCAGTTGCAATAGCGCCGTCTGGGTGGGCGGCTACGTCAAACGTTGAAGATTTTGGATATATCTTCCCCGTTCCTGCACTCTGCTACTTACATCCTAGCAATATCAGTATCGAAGAAGCTGCTAAGTCTAGACGAGTTGGCTGGTGCTACATCTCTGACAATCCCGAAGGTGTCCCCAATCAGTTTGAAGATTTGTTGAAGGCTCAGAAGGATCAAGCGATCGAGTTTGATCCAAGTTCGAAGTTTGAAACTTGGCGAGAACAGGTCGGAGACTCAAAATCGAGCGCTTTCTTTCGGAAGATCGTTCATAAGAACGCTGCATATACTGATTTCACATTCTTTGCGGAACTCGACGAGCATGGCGTCTTTTGGGCATCAATGATCTGTCCATTTGGAGGGAAGGACGAGGCTCTAGATAGGCTACGATTTGTGGCAGACAGAGTCTCTTTTGCGGTAGCTCCACACACGAATCCGACCGAGTCAGATGCTTTCTGGCAGGACATCTTTCCGTGGCGGAAGACCGACGGCTAACAAGCCTTATCACGCCGTGAGTCGATTGACTTCCCTGATTTGAATCCTTATCTTCCACTCGGACCCACTCCCTCTGATCGGGATGAGATTCCTCAAATGTTTGCCTCAAAAAATGAAGAAAGGAAATCGCTCATGTTTGATCACGTTGGGCGCATTTCTAGTCTTCATCGTGTGTTTTGCTTGGTATTTCGGATTTATACCAGTTGGGGAGAGCGGTCCCAAAGCCGGATTGAGGCACGCCCTTGATCTAAAGGTTCTCCCGAGCTCCGTTGAAATTGTCGGGCATGGTGGGGAGTCCTGGACTGATTACCTTTTTGTTGCGGACCTTCGAATATCTCCCGATCAGTTTCCTGAGCTACTGACGGGGAGAGATTTCGAACCTTACCAGCATTATTTGGAGACCATCGAAGAGTCGTGGATATCAAACTTCGAGCCCCTTCCGGTCGCCGAGAGTTGGGAATGGCCTGCGAATGACGACGATGATTCCTTTGTCGCTAGTTGCTCAATTCACACTAACGCTGATAGGACTCGGGTCTTCGTTCGATACGTCAGCGATTAATCCACCGAGGCGAACAAGGCGCGGATACCAAGCCTCATAACGTTCCGAGTTGATGCATTCTCCTAACTTCGATACCCTTTCTGCAACCGACTGCCGCCCTCTATCAGGCTGGCATCGCTAATACGTTCGCCCCAAAAAAAATGGTGGAAGATGTGACACTGATCGAACAAGTGATTCAGTTTCTATTTTCGTTAGCTCTTCTTTGGATGAGCATCTACATGATTCGCCTCGGCATCAAGGGCGCGCCACGCACTAAAATTGAACGATATTTCTTTGATATAGCTTGGAATCCAATAATTGGAAAAAGCGCCAACCTTGTCCTAGTTGGGGCACTCTTTGTCTTCTTTTCGATTGTGCTCTTTGCCGAGTTGTTCGGATTTGTAGAGTTCGATTCAAGAATTTGAGGTGGGCACTTCTGCAACACGAACAAGTCGGCGCACTCAGCGCGAAACTCGCACAGAGTCGATTGACTTCCAAGATTCGATTTTCTACCCTACTACCGTAGCCCTGCTCCCTGTATCGAGCGAGTGGCCTCGAACGTTCGATCCAAAAAAGGATGTCTCGCAAGACCATCGGAATAGTTGCCTTAGCACTTCTTGCGGTTTCGGGAATTTATTTCCTGATTCAGACTCCCTCGCGCTCAAAGAAGAGTGACCTCGTTTCCGCGATCTCCGAGGCAGAGACGATTCGAGTTGTCCAACACTCAAGCGAATGGGACCTAGATTCGGAGGATTTTCAAAGACGAAGCTTTGAGTATGGATCCAGCGATTTATCTAAAGAGCATCAAGGTCTTTTTTTGAGTGATGCGAAGTCAATGGGTTTACGCATTCCTTCTCCGATTAGTTCGATGTGCAAGATCGATCCACACCACACAATAGAATTCGTGCAACCTGATGGAGTGAAGAGCGATTTGGTGATTTGTTTCAAGTGTGGTCAGATCGTTTGGGACATTTGGGGCTTTAGAGTTTTTGAACCGGGACGAAATTATATGCGAGTTCTAGCGAACGCCGTCGAAAGGGAGGGATTTTCGACGAAGCAGGATTGGCGTGCACTCGCGAAACAACGCAGCGAAAAAAGCAGCGCAGGACAACCCAAAAAACGTCGTGTGTCGATTGACTCTCCCGATTAGAATCCGTAATCTCCAGTTGTGGTCGCGCTCTCTTTTTCGGACGGCAAGCCTTGAACGATAGGGCTAAAAAATGAACTGTATTCGGATCGTCTTAGCTTCGACAATTTTCGGTCTTCTAACCGGATGTGGTCCGAAAATGGCGAAGACGAAACCCGAAGAGGCTGATCTCCACGGAACTTTCGAGGCTGATCTGGATAACGGCCGCGTTAGCGTTTTGACACTTTTTCCGGACGGTTCCGTCTCAGGCTCGCTGGTTCCAGTCCGGAGGATGCATGCTGACGGAGTCAATTTTCGATCCATCCGATCGCAGTGGGAACTGACAGATCCCTCAATGACTCCGAGCGGCTCATGGTGTGTTGAATTCGAAGGACTTTTCTTTCGAGTTTATACCGATGGCTCAGACATCATTCTCCGGCATCCCTACGACGTCCTGAATCACAAGGCAGCGACCTACATTCGAACCGGCCCTATCGAGTCGGCGAGCTCAACCCGATCCCCGCCAGCAGTTGATTGACTTCGGTGATTCAGATC
>JBCCKK010000275.1:0-4501 GCA_039027395.1 Verrucomicrobiota bacterium
CCCCATCATTGTTGAAGCAGACACTCTAGAACAGGTCCGAGAACTCAAAGACCTGCAAATTGATCGTATCTTGCTCGATAACATGAGTTTGCAAGATCTCAAAACGGCGGTGGAATTGGTCGATGGTAAGATTCCTTTGGAAGCCTCTGGGAATATGACGCTCGATCGTATCCGCTCGGTTTCAGAAACAGGAGTTGATTTTATATCGGTTGGCGCTTTAACTCACACCATAGCAGCCGTCGATTTTAGTTTGGAAATTACCACCTCATGAACTTAATCAAAAAAATTCTCAATACGCCTCTCTACCTTCAAATCCTGGGTGCAATCATTCTGGCTATGATCCTGGGAACCATTCTCCAGATGTCAGCTCCAGAGGGCTTCAAAGAAGGCGCCGTCGCCACCTTTGATTTCATCGGCTCACTCTTTATCCGAGCGCTCAAAATGTTGATCGTTCCTCTCATCGTCTCAGCAATCATTTCAGCCCTAGCTAGTATTGGCAAAGAATCGGGCTTTGGCCGGCTTTCGATCAAAACACTTACCTACTACGGCTGCACCAGCCTTTTTGCCATCCTCGCAGGCCTCGTCCTCGTAAACTGGTTTCAACCTGGAATCATTGATGGCAAGCCAGCTAGCGAAGTAATCGACCTTCCAGCAGCTGATGAAAAAACCATGGCAAAGGCTGCAGGACGAGATGCCAGTGATGTCGTCGATATTTTTAAACGAATGATCCCAACCAATGTCGTACAAGCCGCAGCCGAAGGACAAATGCTGGGCCTCATCACCTTCTCGATTATTTTTGGCTTCTTCACAACCCGTATTCCAGGGGACTTACAAGAAACGATGACCCGTTTTTGGCAAGGGCTTTACGAGATCATGTTAAGGATCACGGACTTGATTATGCGGTTTGCTCCCATCGGGGTTTTCGGACTTATTGCTTCGATATCAACTAAAGTTGAATTCGAAGAAGTCCTCCAGTTGGCCTGGTTCCCCGTCACGGTTCTTGCCGCACTGGGAGTCCACCTATTTATTACCATGCCGATTCTGTTAAGCGTCGTTGGCCGCGTAAACCCCTTACGCCATTACCGAGCCATGTTCTCTGCACTTCTGACTGCTTTTTCGACTGCCTCATCAAGTGCTACACTTCCAGTTACTATGGACTGCCTTACGGACAATGCGGGCGTCAGTAAGCGAGTCACTAGCTTCACGACCCCTTTGGGAGCTACTGTGAATATGGATGGAACTGCTCTTTACGAATGCGTGGCGGTTGTCTTCCTAATGCAAGTTTTTGGCATGGACATCCCATTCTCAACCCAATTTGTCATTGTCGCTTTAGCACTTCTTACGTCGATCGGCGTGGCAGGAATTCCAGCCGCTAGTCTAGTTGCCATTCTTGTCATCCTAAATGCAGTAAACCTGCCAGAAGCGGCGATCGGGGTAGGTATTGCTTTGCTTCAGTTCACCGATCGAATTCTTGATATGTGCCGAACTGCGGTAAACGTCTTCAGCGATTCATGTGGAGCCGTGATTATCGCTCGCAGTGAGGGAGAAGAAACAAAGCTGACTTAGCCTTCAGCTGGTGGCGCTTCATTCTCATAGTAATGACAGACCCCACGCTTCGTTTTCTCTAAGAACTCGATAAACAACTCCACATCTTCAGTTTGAAGAGATTCATCTGAGCGGATTGCTTCCAAAGCTTGGCTGCGATTCTTTCCCTCTTGATAATACCGACGAAATGCATTCAAAATTGTTTTACGTCGATCAGGCCCAAATCCCTTTCGTTTCAACCCGACTCGATTGAGCCCTACGACCGCATTCGTGAACGCGGCCATTGCGTAGGGCGGAACATCCATACCCACACGCGTTTGCCCGCGAACCATAACATACTCCCCAATTCGTACAAATTGGTGGACAACTACATCTCCACTGAGAAAAGCGAAGTCACGAATCTCCACATAGCCAGCGAGAAGCACGTTGTTTACTAAAGTCACCTCATTTCCAATATGGCAATTGTGAGCTACATGCACCCCGGCCATCAGGTAATTCTTGTTTCCAATTACTGTTGATGTTTCTGGTTTTGTGCCCCGATGGATTGTCGTATTTTCCCGGATGACATTTTCATTTCCAATCTCGACGAAACTTACGCCTCCTTCAAAAGAAAGATCCTGAGGCTCGGCCCCAATAATTGCGTTATATCCGATCTGATTACTATCTCCAATCGTTGTATGGCCTGTCAGAATCGCCCGAGCTCGGATTTCACAGTCTTGGCCTACTCGAACATGTTCATCAATGATGGCATCGGGACCAACCACTGTGCCTTCTCCAATTTGAGCCGATGGATGAACGATAGCGCGCTCGTGGATCTTCATATCGTGTATTTAGCAGGGTGCACGTCCAAGAGACAAAGGTTTTTAGTTTTTAAAGATACCCAGCTTCTTTAAAACTGTAATATCCCTGGCGCCCTACTGCTTCCACACCTAATATTACATGATCTAGAAATTCGATCTGGAGCAACTTAGCTGCATCGCGCACATCTAAGGTAAACTCCAAATCAGCATTGCTCGGCTGGGGATCGCCTGTTGGATGATTATGAACCAATAGAATACCATAAGCTCGGTGAAGCAATCCCCACCGCAGTACGTCACGAGGATGCGCTACCGTTTCATTGATCGTTCCACGACTCACTTCTTCAACCGCTTTGACATGAAGTCGTGTATTCACGAGAATCACTCGAAGGCTTTCGTAATCCAACTGCCTCATTTCATCTCCTAGTAACCCAACCACATGCTCTGGAGTTTCAACAGGAAATGCCTTGATTCGTTCTGAAGCAAGCCTGGCCCCTAACTCGAATGCTGCTTTAAGCTGAGCCGCTTTCGCGGAACCAATTCCCTTAACAGCCGTAATGTCTTCAACCGAAAGGCGACACAAACCATCCAAACTCCCCGCTTGTTTAAGCAACTCTTGTCCTAAAGTAACAGCAGACTTCCCTTCAACCCCTACCCTCAGCAAAATCGCGATCAACTCCGGAACTGAAAGAGCCGAGGCTCCCTTGTCCTGTAAGCGTTCCCGTGGGCGCTCGCTTGCCTGCATGTCCTTAATGCGTGTCATTGAATTTCAGCTTTAATCATTTCCAGTTCTCTACCAATCTCCAGTGAAACTAAACCCTCTTCTTTGCGAAACCAAGTACGTTGCCTACGAGCATATTGCCACGTTTGCTTTGTAACTTCGTCCAAACATTCTTGACGCCCTATCCGCCCTTGCACCAACTTCGAAACCTCCGGGTAACCTATAGCTTGATACGACTGGCTTGCTGTCCATCCATTTACTTTCAAAAGCCTCTCTACCTCTTCAACCCAGCCATTTTCTAACATCGCAAACACCCTCCGTTCAATCCGACTCTTTAACTCGTCCGAGGAAGGACACAAGTAAAATGCCTTCGCTTCAAGTATCGGCCCACGCGATTCGATTTTTTGCCATTCCGAAATAGGTTTTCCTGTTGCTCGAAATACACCCAAAGCACGTATCATCCTTCTTGGATTTTTGAGATCTGCTGATGCCGCCCATTTTGGGTCTACTTTGCAGACCTCGGAACTCAGTTCATCTAGAGACCATTGACTGAGTTCTTCTTGAATTTCCGCGGGAGTTACGGGAATGGGGCTGAGGCCTTTTCTGAGTGCATTGTAATAAAGTCCGGTCCCTCCCACCCAAATAAATGGTCTGCTCGATCTATTGATCAGATGTTCTGCTTTGCCCAAGTAGTCGGCAACACTGAATGGCTCGACAGGATCAACGACATCGAGCAGGTGATGTTTGATTCCGTCTTGCTCATCTCGCGTCACCTTACCCGTTCCAATATCCAAACCCCGATAGATTTGAAACGCATCAACCGAACAGATCTCTAGACCTAGCTCCGATGCCAACTGAATCGCAAGGGAAGACTTACCGGAAGCCGTCGGACCAATGATGAAGATATTTAAACCACAGATGGACACAAATTAACACCGATATTTTTCTACAAAGCCACTCGTTTCCATTCTAAACGAGGGTTCTTGAAATTAATAATGAGCCCCACTTCTAATCCGGATATCTTTAAGTAATTCAACACTTGACCGTTTTCTCGATCCGTAACTTTCTCAATCACTTTCGTATCGACAATTACTCTGCCAAAAACAATTAGATCTGGCACATATTCCCCAATCTTCTCCCCTTTATAAATAATTGGAAATCGTCGTTGCTGTTCAAAAAAGATTTCTTTTAGACCAAACTCAATTACAAGTGCATTTTCGTAAGGTTTTTCATGAAACCCATGTCCGAGAGAATTTAATACCTCCATCGAGCACCCGATAATCCGAGAAGTCTCGCTTTTAAACTTCAATCCGTGTGAACCCTTGTCCATTCCCGCACTAAATAGTTTCAGCCCTTTAACCCTGCCGGGATCCCGCACCGCGGGACCGTGGTTAAAAATCATCCCAAGGCGACTCCGCTTGAATCTTCCAAGTCTCAC
>JBCCKK010000276.1:0-4492 GCA_039027395.1 Verrucomicrobiota bacterium
CTCGGGGTGCATCCATCGGATTCCCTTTCCGGTTGATCGCTTGGATTAACAACCCATTTTCGCTGTCGATATACTTTTCTTTGAAACGGTGGATCCAACCGTCCATCTTTCTCTGCATCGTTATTTGATTCCGATTCTTAGCGTAAAGAATTACAGACGAGGCGAGTGCCGCATTATCAACGGGGTACCATTCGTCAGGATAGGTGGCTACGAGGCCTGTCCTAGAGCAGTTAAGACGTCTGAAGAGGCATTCTGTCAGTTCTGTATTGAGGTCAGAGAATTCATGGGGACCGTAAACTCTTTCAAATAGGCTAAGTAGCAAGTTGAGGTAGCCGAGATAGGCGGCATGTCCGTCGTTATACTCCAGTGTATCAAGAGCAGATCGGCCCCAACTTTCATCGTCGAAGGCGCGAACCTGTGGGCTCAAAATATTTCGAACACACTGGGTGATTACCTGTTTCCAATCCTCTTTCATCTCTGGGTTGATTGCAGCCATTTGACAAAGCCCGAAGCCCGCCATCAAATACGTTCCAAAAAGCCACTCGCCATCGAATTGGGAATCGCCTGTTCTAAATGAGGATCTTGAGAGTGGTGCGGATACCTGGCGAATAACAGCATTCGTTAGCTTTAACTGGTCTGGATGGAATGCACCCGACCACACATCCGCATACCGAGAAAACCACCAAGCGGGAATATTACAAAGTACAACAAACGAAACCAATAGGCTGCAGACGATTCGCAGCTTAAACTTCATACCGAGATCATATGCTTGGATCCTCAGAGTTCAATTCCAAAGCCGAGTCGCTTCGGTCTTGTTATCGCTCCTCAAATGTGTTCTTTTGCCCGAGATGAGGTTCGCTTTCCGATGCTTAAAATTGCTGTTCCCTATAGTTTTGGGATGTGGCGTTCTGAGCCTTTCTGCTCAATCGAGAAAGGTGTTGCCAGCGCCAAAGATCGATAAGGTAGATTTTGCTAAATTGAAGTCATCTGGAGGACGGGAGTGGGACTATTACTCTTCCTATCGTTTTGACGGTGCGGTTCGGGTGCAAGGGATCTATCCGCGAGGGCGATATTCAAAATGGGAATACGACCTTGTCTACTCGTTCAAACACGCTTCGAATTACGAACCCAAGTATTTTAGCAAGAATCAATATGGGATTCGTTTCTCTGATACCTTTCTTCGATCCCTGGTCCAACACGTGGCTCGGCGAAACAACGCTAATTTCTACGACAGTCGAACGAATACAATTGATGAGAAATTATTCAACAAGCTGCTGAAAGCGGGGTTTAAACGGCTGGCGATGGGAAACATGCACGTTGCCGGTTGGGATGATGTGCTTGCAGAACGCATCGCAGATATCAAGCCTAGTGATGTTGTCGAAATTGGTGGCTTCCTTGTCGATGTCCACCATCCCGCGCGCGATAAATGGATTGCTAAGTCATCGCTCGCTTTAGGCCTTCCGGATGACTATAATCAAAAGAAGGACAGTCGAGAATTCTTTGGCTGCGAGATTATTTGGATCGACTATCTTGAGATCTACCGAGCCAAGGAAGGGGAGCGGATTATGAATTTTGGCGGAACGCCCGTGGTAAGTAAGGGGATGTTAGATCCAATTCAAGTTTATTGGAGTGAACATCAAGAACGGCGAGACGCATCGTCTCAACCTAATTCGGAGCCCAAGCAAGAGAATCCGGAGGTCGTAACTTCCGAGGCAGAGTCTCATTCGGAAGTGGTTCAATCAGATTGATCTAGCTAACTAAAAGCTATTTGAAATGATAGCTTCTATCCTTTACAGAAACACTGGGTGGGTATGAGTGAAATTCAAAGTAATCGTATCCTTCTTTAAGATTTAGCCAAAAAGAATACCACGGATGATCACGATATTCTTTCAAATTCTGATCTGTGAGATGGAAGGGAAAACAATGAACTTGAAAAGCGTCTTGTCCCCCATCGAGAGCATTGGCACATAGAGTATAGATTTCTTCAATGTTGTCATCGCCCATAGCGTAGCATCCGATGGATACACAGTTCCCGTGGACCATGAGAGCACTACCTGTTCGTTTGTGAGCTCGATCGTAACGATTGGGATATCCCAAGTTAAATGAAAGATGAAATCGACTGCGTGGATTCATTGCAGAAGGGGAAACTGAGTAGAAACCCTCGGGTGCCTGGTAGTCACCTTCCTTAAGTTTGGGGCCTAAGTTTCCTGAAAATGTACAGATTGGGTAGGTCCTAAAAAGTTTGAATGTTTCTTCCGTGCTTTGAATCCAAACTTCTAGTTCCTTGGGCTCTTTGAAGATTCTTAAGAAAACAGGCGAACCCCACGTGAGATCGAGTTGGACAAATCGAGATTGAAGGTCTGTCACGACGCGGTTAGCTGCAGCAGTAGAGCGATCAGTTTTCAAAACGTTGTACTTCGCTTGTAGCACGGCAATGGCAGGAAGAAGTGAAATAGAGAAAACCAGAAGAGAAAGCTTCCAAGGCTTCACGAGTGGACCTTGCGATAGATAAATGCAAATATTGGAAATAGAAAATAAGCAGTCAGTCCGAAGAAGGGAGGTCCAAAGACCACTAAGTCTTTTAAGCCAATAGGAATTCGCATCATCAGGAAAAAACCTAGAGCATCGAAGGGATAAAATGCCGCTCCAATTAAGAGCACACGACAGAGCGGACGTAGAAATTTAAGGCTAGGCTGAGTTAAATAGTGGGACACAATAAGCCCAGGGCCGGCCGTTAGAGCCAGGATATTAGCCACTCGATATTGAATTTCCATGAGTGGCCACTTGGGCAGAACGTAGAGTCCAAAAAGAAAAAAAGACACTCCCGTAAACCAAGCGACGAAAAGATGGATACGATCCAGTTGGATTTGAGTGTCATTCATTCCATTAACTTGGCGGCTCAATGGCAAATAACAATAACGAATAAAAAACCAACGAGTTATTCACAAAGTTATGAATAAATTCTTTAAAACTTTCTCCCGTTCTTTAGTTTCTAACAGTTGTTTGTTAAATAAACTAATCTGTGGCTTTACATTCAGGTAATTGATAAGGGAAAAGGGAAATGCAAGAAGCATTAAACATTCAGTTAGTGGACGATCATCCAGGAATGGAGATAGCTATTGGATCGTTGCTGGCTCGAGAAAATTTTAACCTCAGCTGTGTGGCGCCTACGGTCATTCAAGCGATCAATCAGGCAGAAACACAGCAACTAGATGCGATTATTCTGGACTTGAATCTTCCTTCAGAAAGTGGAGATGCCTTGGTTCATTACTACCGGAAGAAAAAAATTCATATTCCCATCTTAATTTACACAGGAATGAGCGACATCGATTTGATTCGTCGGTGCTTGGCAAATGGGGCCATGGGATGCGTGCAAAAGCTCTCACCCGTTACCGAGTTTATTAGCGGTCTTTCTGTGGTGGCTCGAGATCAAAAAGAATATCTTTGCTCGTCGACTCGTCGATTGTTCAACCAGTGGAGTCCAGTGCCGATTGTGGATCATTTTGGCCTAACGGATTTAGAGATGCAGATCGCTCGTCTGATTGCAAAAAGCTACTCAACAAGAGAAATCGCCTACAAACTTAGAATCGGCCAAACATCGGTTCGTCGGCATCGGGCGAATCTCATGGAGAAAACCAATGCTGCCGATGCTGTTGCGGTTACACGTTTTATCTATGAGCACGGGTTGGTGATGGAGTAGAGACATTGGTCAATTCAGACTAATTCGTTTCACTTCGAAAAAGAAATCCTAGCAAAAATGGGATTGTGGTCAGACCCCATTGAATCTCCTATAACTCTCTCTTCGACCGTCAGCCTTTCTGATACTAAAATGTGGTCGATTGGAATCGCAAACCAGGGGGCATGGCGCATCCATGTCGGCTGAAAGCCATGGCCAAGGCTTGAATCGCGAAGGCTAGCTTTTTTCATCAATTTTTTGAAGTGATGAGAAAATGGGGTTGTATTTAGATCTCCAGCCAAGATTTTATAGTCGGATCTCATCTCGGTAATAACCGAAGAAAATGCGGAAAGCTGCTGATTTCTGGCGATGCTTCCTTTTCGGCCGTAAGGAGGCAACGGATGTGCGCCTAGAAAAAATATAGACTTTTCTCCGATATTTATAGAGGTGCTAACACTAGGAACATCGGACCCGACATCATCTCGGATTTGACCGTCTGAGAGATGGAACTTACTCATTAGCAATAAACCAAAGTTATCTTCTCGAGGATGCGTGATTCGATATGGGAATTTCTCGTTCAAAGTAGCTAATTTTTTAACCCATTTGGAGTCTACCTCCATGAGAAATACGATATCAGGATCTTTATCGATCAGATATTGAAGAACGGTTCTATACCTCCGATTAGAGGTATTTAGATTGTAGCTTACCAATTCAAACGAGGCTTCACTAGCCGGAGCTTTTGGACTGATATAATAAGGAAGAAATGTGAGCAAAAGAATAAATGCAGCACTTCCCGTAATAAGTCCCCATATTCTC
>JBCCKK010000277.1:0-4491 GCA_039027395.1 Verrucomicrobiota bacterium
CTCCATGTCATGCGTCACGACAATTGATGCCATGTTTAATTTCTCACCCAGACGATTGATCAAGTGATTGATACTATCGGCAACAATTGGATCGAGCCCCGTAGTTGGCTCATCGTAGAGCATGAGCCTTGGTCGACTAATCGTAGCCCGAGCCAAAGCCACTCGTTTTCTCATTCCCCCACTCAACTCAGCCGGAAGCTTTTTTTGCTGCCCCGGTAGGTCAACAATCTCCAGGGCCTCGTCGACGCGCTGGGCGATTCGCTCTTTATCCTTTATCCCTTGTTCAATAAGCGGGAATGAAAGATTTTCCTCTACTGACATTGAATCAAACAATGCTCCATTTTGGAAAAGCATCCCAATCTCCCGCCGATACGGGTTTAAGTCTTCTTCTTCTAACACTGACAAATTGGTGCCTTTGAATTCTACAGCTCCCTCGTCAGGCTGCATCAGACCCAAGATATGCCGGAGCAAAACACTCTTACCTCCTCCACTTCTTCCGATAACAACCACATTCTCCCCCTCTTTAACATGCATATCGATACCCTTAAGAATCTGGGCACCCCCCAATTTCTTTTTAAGACCACTGATCTGAAGGAAGTGACTCATTCTTGCTGACCAATGAAAAGGGAATTAAGTAAGAACGTTAAAAAGAAGTTAAAGATTAGAATCGAGAGTGAAGCATTCACGACCGCTTCTGTCGTCGTTTTCCCTACCCCCGCTGTGCCTAATTGAGGATTCAACCCTTTGTGGCACGCGATCACCGCTATGATAATTCCAAAGATGGTTCCTTTCGAAAGTGCGATCATGACATCACTCGGCGCCGTAAACTTAAGGGTATTGTCCCAATAAGGGGCTCCATCCACCCCTAAAAGCGGCACAGCGACAAAGTAAGCCGCCCCAATTCCAACAAACAACGCAAGAGCCGTCAAAATAGGTGCTGAAATCACCATGGCTAAAAATCGAGGAGCAATCAGATATTCAACAGGATAAACTCCCAAAGCCCTTAATGCATCAATCTGTTCCGTAATTTTCATCGAAGAAATTTCAGCCGCCATCGCAGCCCCCACGCGCCCTGAGAGCAGAAGGCAGCAAAGAATCGGAGCCAATTCTCGGCACATCGCTACCGACACCGTAGGCCCGACTGCCGACTCCATCCCCAAGCGAACGAACTGGAAGTGAACCTGAGCTGCAAAAACAGCCCCAGTGAACGCCCCGGTTGTAATCACCACCAAACCTGAATTAATTCCAATAAAGCTAACCTGCTCAAGAAAAAGTCGCCACCTCAGCCCATAGCGAAACAAGGCGCGAATGATACTGTAAGATAGTAGAGAAATCTCACCAATGATTCGTATCCCGTGCAAAAACCATTTACCTAAGCCTTGAAAAACGCGCTCCACGAGAGGGACTCTACCCTGCTCTTCTTCCCAGCGGCAAGCTTTTGACGCATCTAAATATAAAATCTCGTCTGCGACAAAGCCATTGAAATCGAATGAAATCCCCTTGTGCCCGTTTCATTGTCACGATATAAACCCTCTCATGAAACGACTCTCCGTTTTCGCCGGTTTCTTCACCATACTTTTCAGTTTACTGCCGAGTGCATTTGCTCAAGACGAAGCCATCGAAAGTATCAACAACATGTCCCTCTGGGAGCTGATCCTTTCTGTCGAATGGATTTTGATTCCGTTAACACTGCTTTCCATCGCCGCCATCGCTTTAATCATCTTCAACTTTTTCTGGCTCAAGTCAGACAATATCTGCAGTAAAGCGTTTGAAGAATCCGCTTCCATTGCCTTGAAAAACCGTAGTCTCGAGTCTCTGATTGATGCCTGCCGAGATCACGATAGCGAGGCATGCGCGCGAGTCCTTCTAAAAACCATCAGCTTTGCCAAAGCAAATCCATCCATCGGACTAGTTGGTTTAAAAGAAGTGGCTGAAACCGAAGCTAGTCGTCTCGCCGGGAAAATCAGTCAGCCCAGCACACTGCTTATGGATTTGGGAGTATTGGGTCCTCTCGTTGGACTTCTCGGAACCGTCATCGGAATCTTAAAATCCTTCGGAAATCTTGCTAGTGATGCTACCCCTATGAAAACCATGCTTCTTGCGGGTGGCGTCTCTCAAGCTCTGGTTGCCACTGCGATGGGTTTGTCTATCGGTCTTCTCGCTATGGGATTTTACGCATTTTTTCGGCAAAAAGTAATTAGCTTGGTCGGTTTCTTCGAGAGTATCTTAACCGAGTTCGTGGTCCGCACAATTGAGTGTCTGGGAAATGGTAAAAATCCCCAGCCCACTCCATCTGAAGGCCCCGCAGTCAAAGCAGCGGCAAAACCCTCTTCCGGCAAAAAGAACGGATAAAGTTGACGGCTTATATTTGTCATGAAATTGAGCCAAAAAGTCATTCAAGAGCCAATCACGCTGCAACTAGCGCCGTTCATTGATGTCATCTTATTCTTGCTCGTTTTTTTCCTCCTCACTTGGAACATCTCTCGTTACGAAGCAGAGCTCAGTGTCAGCCTTCCAGTCGCTGAACAAGCTGAAAATTCGACTCGAATGCCGGGTGAAATTTTAATCAATGTGACGGAAAATGGATCGATTATCGTAAACCGGAAACAATTGCAGCCCAACGAGCTAAAAGAAATCCTCACGAAAGTGACAGCCGACTTCCCCGATCAAGCAGTTATCTTAAGAGCAGACCGTGCTACGGAATACCAAAACGTGATCCGAGTTATTGATATTTGTCGTGCGGCTCAGGTGTGGAACATTGCATTCACAGCCGATAAGCCCGAAGATAAAAAATAAGAGCTTTAATCCCAATTTTTAGAGCTCTGCTTTTTATCCACTTAACACACTTGTAAACTGTTCTTACACATCGCAACAGGAAGGATACATTAGCGCTCGTTTAAGGGTTCTAATTCTCTGCTAAAATCATAGCTTTCCCCTTCTGTAGATAGTTTAATTTAGAGAGCTCTCCTCATCAAAGGCACGTTTGTCACGATATGGCACAGTTAGTGCATCAATCATGATACCGAATTATTGAAGGTTAAAATTAAAAAGGAGAAGACCATGTCTGACCAACTTATCATTACAATTACGATCATTACAGTTTTTGTTAGCGTTTGCACCGTCGCATCAAATACGATTTTTTAGATCGCCCTGCCAGCCTATTGGCAGTGAAACGTGACGGGCTTCCTTGGATTATTGCTCACTGAGCAAAGTGGCCTATATTCAAGTGTCGTGTTACGAGAGAAAATTACGTCACTAACGGAAGCCAGTGATGATTCGTCCTATACTCGATTATTCTCAGATCGAGATAACATGCTTTCCGTTTATTACGCGGAGGATAAGACAATTATTCGTTTCAGCTTTGTTGACGGCATGGCTACCGACGTAAAGCGCTGCCTTGCCTGGACCATCGAACACGGAGCTCGTTATTACACGATTGATTCCGGTGAGTCCTCGCCCCTTGCCAACCGGACTCCCGTTGCCAAAGAGACTCTAAAATTCAGTCCTGAATCTTTTCTAGAAAAATTTATTCCCCTCGCCGAAGATATCGATCCCACTGTGCGAGAGTTCATCGCGAAGACTCTGACATCCTAGCGCCGCATCATCTAGGCCAATGTTTAAAACGTTACTTTGATCTTGCTTTTTCAAGATTCAAATCTATAGCACGTTACTGGACAGTTTAACTTGTGAGTTGACGTATGGAATCCCGTGAAAGCCGGGAGCAGTTGCGCTGCTGTAACTGGATACGATCCTCCAAATGCCAATCTCTTCGGAGGTGAAGGCGGAGGAAAGGTTTGAATCCAGGAGCCAGAATACTTACCCAACTCACCCCTGTTCGTCCCTGCATGATGCTGGGATGCGAAAACTTCCTCGCAGAAAAGGAAGCGATAGGGGAGATAAATGCTTATCTAAAGCCGGCATTTTCATGCTGTTTTAGCGTTTTCATTTGTCCCCCAAAAAAAAGGACATTTGAAATGAAAAATAGACCTAACCTTTCATTAAAACTAATGATAGGATTAACGTTAGTTCTAACTCTTCCTGTAAAAACGGAAGCGGCTTGGACCATGTTTAGCCTACCCAATCTCAGTCAGACATTTGGATCCTATCGCGTCGACCATCTTTCCGATGGACGCTACGTCTACGGAACCAACAACGCTGCCTATCAGCAGAATACCTTCGAAGCAGCCGCATTCACCCAGTTTACCGATTCGAGCTCTTCAACCTGGGACCCCTCATTCGTTGCTGTTCACTCGGATGCATCCGCAGTCATTGGTCAAGGAACGTTTAGTCCCTCCAGCCTTCTCTTATTCAACCCGTCCAACACATCGTCCCAGGCATTTACGTCCATTGGAGCACCGCTTACCTTGCAGAACTATAGTGGTCTCTTTTGGAATAGCTCGAGCCTACTTGTCGGCGGTCAAAATGGTACAAGTGCCAATGGTATTTTTGGCCAGATGCACTCAATCAATTATGTAACTACCGATGGACTCA
>JBCCKK010000278.1:0-4487 GCA_039027395.1 Verrucomicrobiota bacterium
CAAAAAGCTGAAAGACTAGCGCCATGAAGACTCCCAATCGTCCAAGGCTCTACTTGTATGGGGGTGCTTTGGCGGCTGGAATTCTTCTGATTCTTTTAGTCAGTTTCATTACTTATGATCGCCGTGACGATCATGCGGAGATGATTATTGAATACTTGAGTAAGGAAGCTGGATTAGAGATGGATGTTCAACAGGTAGAGCTGGATCCAGGAGGCTCTCTCGTTCTGAAAAATCTCCAATTAGGAGACTTAGGTCATATAAGTTCGGTTGAATTACAATGGACTTGGAGAGGTGTGATCGACCGGCGGATTAAGCGATTGCGGGTTCACGGAGTGGAGCTGCGCCTAAGTGAGCTAACGAAACTCGGTAAGGAACGTGGCGAGCAGTCAACGAGAGAACTTCAGCCTTTTCTTCTTGAAGAATTGATCTTAGGGCAAGGTGTCTTGCTTCTCGATGACCTTGGACCGGGGATCCCTCCGGTTCCACTGCGAGTTGGGCAAGCAACCCCATTAGTGTTTAAGGACCTTCAGCTCGGTGGGAAGGTGAGTGACCCAGCGGCAAAAGAGATTCAGGTGGCTTATTTGGATGATTTAAAGATCTATTCGCCTTATGACCCCTTGGTTGAAGTGCTCGAATTTGACAGGGTGCGGGTTGCCTTTAGCTGGGCTGGGATTCAATCCAAGCAGTTAGACCGGTTGGACTTTATCCGACCCGTGATTTTTGTGGGAGAAGAGCTGTTTTGGCTAGTCGACCAAGTAGAGTCACTTAAAAAGGAGGAGATCAAGTTAGAGAAAGAAAAACGCCCCTGGACGATTGCGAATTTTGGGGTGGAAGGGGGACGTGTCATTGTGACCACATTTGGACGTCCTGGCTTTACCTTGCCATTTTCGTTTCGTGCCGAAACGACAGGAATGGTGCTTTCGAATTTTTCCCAGACTCCCCTGCAAACCAATCTGGAAATTCCAACTACCAATTTGAGTTACCCCGAATATGGAGTTCGAGTGAGTAATATGAGAGGAGACTTACAGTTTAGTTTGCCTCCTGGAGAAGAGGATGTGGATAATATTGTGAACACAGTGAAAATGGATTCGATTTCCTGGAAAGGAGTCACTGTGACAGAGGCCTGGGTCAGTATCACATTTGACGAAAAAGGAATTTACGGACGCCTGGGAGGAGAGTCCTATGATGGATATACCGAGGGAAACTTTAGTATACTTGTCCAAGAGGGGATGAAATGGAATGCAGATGCTTCAATTTCAAACACGGAAGTGCGAGCGATTGCGGAAAAGCTAATCCCCGAATATTTGACCGTGAATGGCCCAATCTCCGGAGAGATCGTCTTAGAAGGGAAACAACGAGAGATCTTAAAGGTAAGTGGAAACGTAGGATGGGAAGAGCCAGGTTCTTTAGAAATTGTTGCAGTTGATGACATTTTGAACCGAATCCCTGAGGGTTGGGAGCTGACAAAAAAAGATATGGCTTCAATTGCTCTCAACGCGTTTCGCGAATACGACTACTATAAGGGAACCTGTGAGTTTGAATATAAGCCGCCTCAAAGTTTTGTGAATTTAGAGTTTGACGGCGAGCAGGGAGAGCGGAACTTTTCTATTGGCTGGAATGATTTGCGAGATGAACCTGGATTTAGCTGGTGAAATGAAACGTTATCAAAAGTATTGTATTCTATTGGCTGTTCTAATGATGGTCGGATGTGCTCCAACCGTGCGGCTAGATACACCTGAACCCGTTAAGATCGACGTCAACATGAAGGTTGATATCTACACGCATCAACAGGAATCGTCCGGTAAGGTTGGAAAGAAAGAGGATGAGAAATCTCCTCAAGAAAAACGCCGAGGTCGTATGCCGGAGGTCCAGAAATTAAAAAATGATCGAGTAATTGGTGAAGGCATTGACGGCTACCTCAAAATCAAGAATGTGCCGACGGATCCGGTTTATGCGGATTATGCCCAACGAATCATTTCTCAAGAGAATAATGATCGAAGAAAGATCTTCATCGAAGATGGAGGATCTGACGACAAGCCTGTTGAAGTGATTGCTCGAGAATTTGCTAAACGGGCTCGAGAAGCATCATTCCCCGGAGAGTGGGTTCAAACCGACTCCGGTGAGTGGAAGGAAAAGTAATTTAAAAACCAAAACATTCATAGTAAGAGCGATGCTCCTACTATGAATGTCTCAGAAAACTTATTACTTATTTAAAGGGTTTGAAGGAATCGAACCAACTGTTCTCGATTCGGGCTGTTCGCATGACGCACGTAGAACCCAGACGCAGCCACTGCGAGTTGCAGTGAATGAGACAATCCTAATCCGAGGAGGCGTCCGATCAAAAATCCAGCGTTAAAGTGGTCGCCAGCGCCCGTGCTGATTTTTGGCTTAGCGGTGAAAGGACCAGCGACGCTGACTTCGCCTTCTTCATCAGCTCCACAAGCGTATTGAACTGGGTGAACCACAACGGTGTGTAGTCCTAGCTTCTCGCGAATCGCTCCCGACATCCCGGAATACCCCTTAGGTGTTTTTGGGAACTTCTTGAGGCGGAGCACTTTACCTACATGGAGTGCTTCTGCTTCGTTTAGTCCCAAGATGACGTCATGATTGGTTTGGAAATCGCCAATAATTTTAAGAGCTGCATTAAGGTCCGCATCGGTACGTTTTGCAGGGTCTGCCAAATCGAAGAATAAGAGCTTCCGTTTGTCGTCTTTTCCTGGTTTGAATTCGCTCTGGATTTTCTTCCAGATCGTGGACATGTGAGGAAGCATGGTCCAGTTCACCATGGAAACAAAATCGGACTGCTTCCAAAGAGCTTTAAATTTCTTATCGCCAAAGCGTTTTTTGATGTTGTCCCAGCTGACCTCGTGAACGGTTGCATGTTGACCAAACATCAGTTTTCCATCGCCGAATTCAAGGGCGAGAGTTAAACCTGGATCAGCGATTCCGTGAATCTTTGCGCGTTTTGCAAACTCTTGGAAAACAGCGGGTGAGTCCTTTTTGTTGTTTCCCACCATTCCCAAATATTCAATCGGAGCCCCCAGTGTGCTGAGAGCAAATGCCATGATGGGACCGTTACCCCCCATTTTTTCGGTCTGCGCAACGATCTCAAAATTACCGCTTTTTCCGGAAGCTTCGGTAACCCGCTTAGAAAATCCTTTGATTGTCTTAAAAGGTGTGTACTTAGTTACGGATTGACGTTGATCAACGGCTTGGGCAATCGTATCGATAAATCCATCGAACCCCACCAGGCCCTTGTATTTCAGAAGTTGTGCACGGGAGCCAATGAGTCGCTCCGCTGTCTGTCTGGCAAGACGTGAATCAGTAGTCATAAGGGTCGCGATAGTAGGGAATTACAGACTTGTGACAAGTTTCAAATGAAAAAAGTTGTAGAATCCAGCATGTCAAACGGCTGTGAACTGTCACTACCGTGTGATCACAATGACCAATCTACCGGGATTTCCTGGCGGAGCTTGGTCTGACGACTATCGTAAAAAACTTTGCCGTTATTGGCACCGAATTCATGGACAAGTTTGGTGACTTTGACATCGTAACAACAGTATTCGGCGATCTCGTAGAGCTTGCCTTCCTTCCACCATTTAAGCGCTTCGGTGCCCTCGGCGGTTTTATTAACTCCTAAAGAGGACTCGGCGACAGCATCTAATTTAATGCGGTGGCCGATGACTTCTTCTAGATCCAACATCATGTCCAAGGTTGGAACCTGAGAGAAATCAAAGCACGCATAGGGCTCCAGGACCGTGTAATCAAAACGAACTACATTATAGCCAACGACCAGATCAGCGCGTTGCAATTCCCGAATGAGATCATTGACGCGGTCCTCATCATAAATCGCATAATCACCCCGTGCGGTGCTGTAGGTCACGCCGACGGACATCTTCATATCCGCAATATTCTTCCAACCGCCGACTTCTTGCGCCCCTTTTTGGGTTTCTAGATCAAAGTAAACGATATTTCGGGCCATGGATGTCAGGAGGTTAATGCTTACTTGCTGCTTAGATGGCCAAATCGCTTATTGGTTGTACGTTTTTTAGGAAGTTTGGACCGAGGGACATACCAAGAAACTCGTCCATCGGCTTGCCACTCGCGGCCATCCGAAACCTCGACTAATGCATACCAATCCCAATCCACCTCAAATCCGGGGCGGTGTCCGAAGGTTCTCTTATACCAGGGCAAGATTCGCTTCCGAAGGTCAACAATTGCCTCCTCTGGTGTATCCCCCCAACCGTTCGGCTGAGTTACATACCGAACATAACCCGCCGGAATAGCAGTCGAAGACGAAGAAACGGCCTCTTGAGCACGAATTTCAACGCAAAAAACAACTACCAGCAGCCCGATGAAAAATTTCATAGAAGTCGTTAACTTAAGTCGTTCCACTGCCTTAGAGCAAGGCGAATTCACGGAGGTCGAAAAACGTCCCAATTTGCACAAAAAAATTGGCCCGGACTACAGTCCGGGCCAAAAGGTGG
>JBCCKK010000279.1:0-4440 GCA_039027395.1 Verrucomicrobiota bacterium
CAGCAGCCGGAGATTGATGCTGTATCGAATGGAGAAGAATTGCTCAAACTTAGGGAAGAGGTGGATGCAGTTCATCTCTCTGAGCCGGTTCAGGATTACATTCTTTCTTTGGTCCGAGCAACTCGTGGAGAAAGTGGGTTGGAATCCGTTTCCAAATATTTCCGATTTGGTGCTTCGCCTCGATCATGTCTAGCCTTGGCTCAATCCGGACGAGCGCTGGCGTGGTTACGGGGGGAAGACTATGTTTCTCCTGGGCATATTCAGGAATTGTTCTGCGACGCACTACGGCATCGGGTGGGCCTGACTTACGAAGCTGAAGCAGAGGAAGTGATCAGTGATACTGTTCTGAAGGAAATCCTGGAATCCACGGAGCTGCCAGAATCTCAATTAGCTGCAGCCTAATCCTTGGTGTATTAGCACGTTATGGTTTCCATTCAGTCGCTGACGAATGATGACAATCGTCTCGCTTTGTTAAGAAAGCTCGATTGGCGGGTTCGTCACGCCGCTGACAGTATCTTAACCGGAGAATATCGATCAACCTTTCGTGGAAAGGGAATGGAGTTCGATCAGGTGGTGCCTTATGAGTTTGGCGATGACGTTCGAGATATCGATTGGAATGTTACGGCTCGCTTAGGAGAGCCCTACCGTAAGAAGTTTGTCGAGGAGCGTGAAGTTACTTTACTGCTCGTGTTTCAGGATACAATTTCACTGCAATTTGGTTCGCATAATAAGACCAAGCGTGATGCTTTGCTAGAGTTGACGGTACTTCTTATGTTACTGGGTGCGGCTAACCGGGACCGCACGGCTTTATTCTATACAGCTCCGGGAGAGTCCTGGTTTTGCGAGCCGGCGACGGGGCGTGGTAAAATCATGGCTCATGCATCGCACCTTCTGACTCAAAACCCTCCCTCAATCAAATCAAAGGAAGAGGTTGATATGTCATGGAAGTTTCTATCGCATGCGGTTCCTAGACATAGTGTTTGTTTGTGGCTGGGCGACTTTGCCGGGAATCCAGAGCGGCCTGCTGGATGGTCGGTTTTGCAGCGGCGATACCAAACGATGGGATTTCGGGTCGAAGACCCCTGGGAGCGAGTATTGCCCGATGTTGGGGAAATGACTGCTTACGATCCCGTAAGTGGTGAGATGGTTGTTATTCATCCTGGAGATAGCCAGCAAAAACAAGCCCATGGTGATTGGGTGGATTCTCGAGATGCTTTTTGGAAGCAGCTGTTTCCGGATCCTCGTTCTCGATTAACACTTTCATCGGATGAGGACGGTTTTGATTCGCTGATTCGTTTCTTGGCGCGTCGCTCTATGGGAGGTGTTAGGTGAACTGGGAGAACTGGAGATTCATTGACCCCTGGTTCTTTGCCCTGGTCCTGATTCCCGCTTTAGCTTGGTTGCTTAGACAGTTTCGTGGTGGGGAGGCCGTTATTTTTCCATTTGCGGCTCAATGGAATCGACCGGTGTTGGTTAGGAGGTCTGGGTGGCCGTTGGTTTTAATGACGGTTGGTTTGATTCTATTCGTGTTTGCCATCGCTCGTCCTCAAAAAGTCGAAGACAAACAGCAGCAGGTCATTGAAGGATACGACATCGTGCTCGTGATCGATCTCTCAGAGAGTATGCTAAAGCAGGATTACAGCGTTGGGGGGCGGTCTGCTAGTCGCTTGGAAGCGATCAAGCCCGTTATTGAGGCGTTTATTAATCGAAGGAAGAATGATCGCATTGGCATCGTTGTTTTTGGCGATCATGCGTACACACTGGCACCACTTACGTTTGATCACAAATGGCTCAGGCGCCAAACCGGGCGGTTGTTTGCTGGAGTTGCGGGAAAGAATACAGCAATTGGTGACGGGTTAGGGGTAGCTTTGGGCCGGTTGGATCAAGCAGAGCGCGTTGAAAAAGGGCGTCGCTTGGGAGCGTTCGTTGTTTTACTCACGGATGGGCAAAATAATCGAGGTGCATTGCAACCATTAGAAAGTGCGGAACTCGCAGCATCACGAGGTATTCCCGTTTATACAATCGGTGCTGGATCTGAGCAGCGTGCTTTATTTGGCTTTGGTCCGAAACTAGGTGGAGGATTAGATGAAGAAACGCTAAAACAAATCGCGGACGCAACCGGAGGGCGATATTTTCGCGCTGCCGATTCGGGGACTGTTGCGCGAGCATTTTCTGAAATTGATCGAACCCAGAAGATCGAGTTTGAAGCGACTTCATATTTGCTAACCGAGGAGTGGTTTCCTCCGTTTGCGACATTGGGCTTTGTGTTTGTCGGAGTTGCGGGGATGGGACTTTGGTTTCAACGAGGTGGAGAGGTAATTCAATGAACTGGGGAGAGCCTCTTTGGTTATTTGCGCTGCCATTGATCGGCTTCTTTTTAATTTGGACTTTAATCCGTAGCCAAGTTGTGACCCGTCGATCCATTGGAACAGAACTTAAAACGGTTTCCGTTGATCACGGAGGCGTTCGATTTCTCAAAGGGCAAAAACGCAGGCATTCGAAAATGGTATTCTTCTGGATAGGAGTGGCCTTTATTTCCGTCGCTTTGGCACGTCCTCAGTGGGGCTGGATTGAGCAACCGCGATTCGAACAGGCACGCGAAGTTATTATTTCTTTGGACCTTTCAAAAAGCATGTTGGCTCAAGATGTAAGCCCATCTCGACTAGACCGAGCCCGACTGCTGGTTGAGAATCTTTTAGGGCATTTGCGTGGGGAGCGGGTAGGGCTCGTTTTGTTTGCGGGAACAGCATTTACTCAAAGCCCTTTAAGTGCTGACTACGAGGTTCTGTTGGAATTTCTTCCTGAGTTGAATCCGCAATACCTTCCTCAAGGAGGAACGAACTATGCGGCTATGTTGGATACGGTCTTGGAGGCTTTTGGTAAAAATGAGGAACGAGTAGCGGATCGCTACCTGATTATCTTAAGTGATGGAGAGAGTCTTTCAGATGAATGGCAATCGCGACTCGACGCTTTAAAGGAACTCTCAGTGAAAGTAGTTGCTTTAGGGGTGGGTACCCCTGCGGGCGCTGTAATTCCGGATCCTGCAGGTGGGTTTGTAAAAGACAAAGGTGGGGCAGTGGTTTTATCGAAATTAAATTCAAGCACGCTTCAGGCCTTAGCGCGCAAGACAGGTGGAGTTTACCAGCAAGCAGATGCGTGGATTAATTTGCCGCAGCTTCTCAAGCAGACAGTAGAAGCAGGCAAGAAAGGTGAGTTCAGCGAGCAAAGTGATCGTAAGCCGATTGAACGCTATCAAATTCCGATGCTGATCGGACTGCTACTATTGGCAATCAGTCTGTGGCGAGAGTTTCCCGTGCGACCTCGAATCAAAAATTTGCAGTCTTCAGACAGTGCTGAAAAGGTAGCACCGCCACCTTTACCGGTCGGTGTCTTTATTGTTCTAATTGGACTCAGTGCCTTTTTAGGTTCCGTTGCTCCCGTTATGGCAAGTGGAGAAGAAGAGCTGCGGGCTATCGTGGGAACATTGAGTGCCCAATCAAGTTTAGATGCTGGTGATTATAAGAGAATGGCAGAAGCAACGCTGCAAGTAGGAAAGCAGATGTTAGAGAAAAAAACGTCTTTAGCCCGGGGAGCGATTGAAGATGCTTTGGAAGCGGTGCATGAAGGTCAGGCGTTAAATACAACTGCTGCTGATTGGGAAAGGCTGCGTAGAGAGTTGGAGAAACTTCTCGAAAGTTCTCCTCCCGAAGATGAACAGCAGCAGCCTGATCAAAATCAGGATCAGCAGCAAAATAATCAAGATCAACAACAGCAGCAACAAGGGGGTGGAGGCAGCAAAGATCAAAACGATTCACAGAATCAGCAAGGGAATAATTCAGATTCTTCGGAACAGGAATCCTCTGATGAGTCAAAGGGAAGTAATGATTCCCAGAACCAAAAAAATTCTGGCGAACAAGAGAAGAAAGAGGGTGAAAACCAAGAGTCAAAGTCTTCTGGGCAAAATGAGCAGTCGCAGCAGAATTCCTCGTCTCAAGGAGCCGAGTCCCAAAAAAATGAGAACAATCAATTGGGGCAGTTAGCCAATCACGACGAGTCTCAAAAAGGAAACGAAAAAGAAAAGCCGAAGCCTTCAAAGAAACCGGAAAAGATGAAAACAATAGCGGGTTCAAAAAGTGGTGGGAAGAAAGTGGAGTCGGGAGATCCGCGAATGAATGCAACACTGCAGCGGTTGGAGCAAATCTCTCAAGAGGATATTCCTGCTGAATTATTCCAGGCATTGAACCCGCAGGACCCACAGCCCAATTCGCAAGGAAAGGATTGGTAATGATTCGTATAGGTTTATGTCTTCTCGCGGTGCTGCCGAGTTTAGCGGTAGCTCAATCGGTATATTGGTCACCTTCTCAAGGTTCGATTGAGCAAGGAGTGACTCGTAGTCTTGATTTGTTCTTTAAGAACTGCTCACCGGATGGTCAAGTGAAC
>JBCCKK010000280.1:0-4389 GCA_039027395.1 Verrucomicrobiota bacterium
GCACCATATCTGTGTTGTTGGCCATTCGCAGGACAGTTTGCCCGAATGAGCACATTGGTTGTTGCTTCTCTTGTCATTCCTGCTGCTACCCAAGGAATCTGGCACACTCTTCTGGGTTGGGTGGCTCTTCTCGGAACATTCGCTTTGGGAATTCATTTATTCGAAAAGCTTTATCCAAATCAAACCTGAACCGCATGAAACGAATTTATTTTCCACTACCCGTTCTCATTAGTCTTCCCTGGGCCATTTGGTTAGCCCGTGGGCTTCCCGCTTCGTGGCAAAACGCTCCCTTTGATCAGCATTCAGAATGGGTGTTTGCGTTTTGGCTAACTGGATGCTTTTGGATGATTTGGGAAAGGCCCCATTTTGATTCAATCACCTGGAGTGTAGCATTGGCTGCTCAATGTCTCGGTGTTGTCGGGCAATTGAACATTCTCATCTACCTTGGCCTCGCTTTAATGTTGATGAGTCTCACAGGAATTCAGATCTATATTCGAGTTATTTGGATTGGAACAGCTCTCTTTTGGATGCCAGTTATTGGTTGGTTATTTAAAACCATGGGAGCCGACACCGTGGTTTGGATTCGTTTTGCGGGCTTGCTCGTCGCGGTCTTTATTCTAACAGCTTGGCAGTGGACACAACAAACCGAGAGAACCCATGCGATCAGTTAAAAAGTGGGGACTCTGGGCTATCCTTATTATTGCGATTGTCATTTCAACCGTCGCTCCTTTTGTTCAGGTAAAGGGCCAGATTGCTTTGAACGGAGAACTTCCTTTCAAGGCCCCTCTTGTAGTTGGGCGGCTAATTCCACTTGAGCCGATTGAGCAAAAGATGTTTAGCGGAGCTTTTGTGGAGAAGCGTCTTTATCAGGTAGCAGGAGCTCCGGTTGTCGTTACGCTGGCTACGGCAAAGACCAATCGAAATGCAATTCACGACCCTCTCTTCTGCTATCGGGGCGCCGGCTGGAATATTATTCAAGAATCCGATGTTTCAACACAAGAAGGCAAGCTTCGTATTGTAGAACTGCTTAAAGAAGAAACACGCACTTCCATTGCCTACTGGTATTCAAACGGCGAGATTCAATACACCTCTCCCATATTTTATTGGTTTCAAACCTTCTTAAGGCGTCTCACTTTAGGAAAGGCATCTGATGAACCGTGGTTGATTTTTGTTCAATCCGTAGAACCAAACTCTCGCTCACTTGTTAAAACACTAAACTACTTTCCCGACTTGATGAAACTATAGATCCATCGGTCCATCTTTTTATGGAAACCATTTACATTGTAGGCCACCAAAATCCAGACACTGACTCGGGAGCCTCAGCAACAGCTTTGGCGGACCTCCTCTCTAAACAGAATAACTACCACAAGTATCATCCCGTTTTACTAGATGCACCGATCGAACAGACCAGGCGCCTGTTTGATCGGGCAAATATTCCTTTACCCGAGGTTCGCTCCGATTTGCGATATACTGTTTCCGAATGTATGAGAGAAGCTCCTCCGGTTTTCTCAAGAACTCAAACACTTCGCTCAGCGATCAAGCCGATTCAACATGGAACAAGTGATATTGTTCTCATTGATTCCGAAGGATACAGCATCTGCGGAATGATCAGTGATCGCAATTCATCGAATCGCTTCATTTACGATGCAAATATTGAAGACTTTTTAGGCAGTATCCTATCGCTTGAGGATATTGTGTCAGGAATCGAACTAGAATGCTTGCATGAAGGTTCTGGAAAAGCGGACGAAGCAACGGAGCTCTCTTTATTGTCTTCTCCTAAACAAATCTTGCGCAAGTCACAGATGGTAGTTTGTCGGGGAACACAAGACTACTTAGAGAAATGTCGCAAAAGCGAAGTGGCGGCGGTTGTTGTCCTCGATACAGATATCTCTGAAATCATGGATAATCTGGGTGATTGGAACGGCGCACCTGTCTACTTCTTCCCTGGCTCCTTCTTTGCCTTTGCCTCTCAAATGGGAATGTGCCTTCGGCTAGAGAATGTGATGGAAACGGAGTTTCTCATGCTACGTCCTGACCAATCCATTCAGAATCTTAAGGATACCCTTGCCGAATATAAACACTCACTTCCTGTAATTGATTATTCAGGAAAAGCCGTAGGTAGCTTATCTTCCACCGACTTACTCGGAATTCGTCCTCGTAAGATTATTCTTGTAGATCATTTTGAAAAAGATCAGTCCTTGCCTGCTATCGAGGAGTTCGATCTCATCGAAGTTGTTGACCATCATCGGATCGGAAATCTTGAATCCTTTAAACCCGTTCGCGTGGACTGTCGGCCATGGGGAAGCACAGCCTCCATCATTGCCAGCCGATATGAGGAAACAGGGACCGAACTAAGCCCCTCCATTGCCCTGGTCTTGCTGGGAGCCTTAGTCGCCGATACTTTACTTCTAACTTCACCTACGGCGACCGACTATGACCGAACAATCGCCAATCGACTGGCAAAGATTGCCGATGTTGAACTAGAAAATTTTGGTAAGGAGGTTCTCGCTTGGAATGATGTTGTTAAGCAAGGCCTTCCCGACGAACTCGTCGAGCACGATTGCAAGCAATTCATTGAGGATAAGATACCGTTCCTTTTGGCACAGCTAGAAACCGTAGAGCTGTCTCAACTTTCCAAAGCCAAGATCGAATCTCTTCGAGCTGCCATGAAAAGGAAGTGCTTAAAAGCCGACTGCACATTTGCCATTTTGATGATCACCGATGTTTTAGTATCCGACAGTCTCCTGCTTTTTATCTCAGCGGATACAGAGACGGGTTGGTGGTGCCAAGAGAACGACCGTATAGAAAAAGGCATGGTTTCGCGAAAAAGTCAGCTCGTTCCATGGGTTCTAAGACGATTCAAAGAAGGAGCATAAATGGGACTCGCAGACTTACATATGCACACAACAGCTAGCGATGGAATGATGAGTCCTGCGATGTTGCTAAATTACGTATCTGCATGCACTCCACTCGATACTGTAGCCATCACCGATCACAACACATTAGAAGGATGGGAAATGGCGATCGAATTCCAACAGTCAGAAGTCAATGACCAGCTCATGGAGATCGATATCATCAAAGGGCTCGAAGTTTCCAGCAGCGACGGCCATGTGATTGGCCTATTTATTGATGAACTAATTCCTCGTGATCTAAGCGCCGAGGAAACTGTGATAGCAATCCATGAACAGAGTGGACTAGCTCTAGCTCCTCATCCGTATGCTTGGCTACCGGGGTTACCCGAATTTAAAGGCGTAGGAGATCTATTTCTCAGTCTACCTTTTGATGCCGTCGAAACGCGTAACTCAACACCTACGGAACTTCTAAACAATCATCTGACCACTCGCCGAAACAAACAACGGCATTCTTCTCTTCCTGAGTATGGAGGTAGCGATGCCCATTTTCTTTGGGCGGTTGCAAGAACCCATACCGTTTATCCAGGAAAAGGCATTCAGGATCTTCGCTCTGCTCTCGTCAATGGAACCACTCGCTCTCAAGGAACACCGTGGGGACCTATTTCATTGGCTGAATACTTTTCTGATAAATGGAAGTGGCAACGATATTGCAAAAACAACAATGTTCAACTACATGATTTATAGCTACAACACCTTTCAATACAGACAATACAATGGAGATAACATGTCATTGTATTTGACAGTATTTGAGGGGGATTTAGTGTTAGATGAAAAGGCCTTCTATGCAAGTTAAGCATCGTGAAATGTTTGCCTACCAAACCTGCTTTATCACCTCCAGGGCATCCCTTTCATTTCTTTTTTTCGGGAGCATCACAACCCCTTGACTGCTTATGATTGCCTCGTTCTCCAGTATTGAAAAATCACTTAGCCACTATGTTCCCAATACGAGTTGGGTTCGTATAACAGTCGTTCTTGTTTTTCTCTTTTTGTTAGTTGGTCTGGAGCTCCTTCTTCTAAATCTCGCAGGCCGGGCAAATCACGACTATGGACTATGGATTAATGAAAGCGGTAGACAACGAATGTGGTCGCAGCGAATTCTTCGCTATCTAGCCCAGGACGTTCAAGGAATCCCCGGATCAAAAGAAGCAGGGCGACTCAGTATCCGTTCCATGCAAGAGCAGTACGAGAGTCTAATAAGTAAGAAAGATTCATTCCCTGAATCCGTAAAGCGCTTGTATTTTGAACAGCCAGGAGGAGCCGATGAATTGGTAAATCGCCTCTGGATTGAATCCGAAAAAGTTTTTAGCAGTGACTCTCCGAATCCTGCAATCTTGAAGGACATACTACGAGAAGTAGATCAAAAGACGCTTGCCAAACTCGACTCCATTGTTGCCACCTTCCAGAAGGAAGCGGAAACGGAAATTAGACAGCTCGTTCTAACGCAGATCGGACTCAAATGCTTCACAATTCTCACAAC
>JBCCKK010000281.1:0-4361 GCA_039027395.1 Verrucomicrobiota bacterium
AGATGTATGTAGCAATGATTGCTTTTGGATCGATGCCTATCGTGACTCTTACGATTTCAAAATATGTTCAGGAGTATCCGGATGAACTTCGATTTAAAGCTTACACTCTCGGTGCCAGTAATACGGAAGTGATCTTCCAAGTCATTTTTCCTTATATCCTGCCTAAAGTGATCGATCTTTGTATTTTGATGATCGGCCCTGCTCTTGTTTACTTGATTGCCGCCGAGCAAATTGTGGCAGGTGAAGGGTTTGGTTATAGAATTCGTGTTTTGACAAAAGCGACTCGATTTGAGGTTGTTTATCCTCTTATTGTGATTCTGACAATTTATGCAGCAATTTTGACATTTGCATTGAATAGACTTCGCAGCTGGCTCTGCCCTTGGTATCGAGCTAATCCGAGTTAGTGAATGAATACCGTTTTAGAATTAAAGCAGATTTCCCATGCGTTCGGTGATCATAAAGTTCTTCATAAGATCGATCTCGACATCTTGCGCGGTCAAGTTGTTGCACTTGTAGGACCCAGTGGATGTGGAAAGTCCACATTACTGAGGGCAATTGTTGGAACCCATCCTCCAACATCGGGTGAGGTTTGTGTTCACGAGAATGGAAAAGCTAAAGTTATCCAATCACCCGGCAGAGATCGAGGGATTGTCTATCAGAAGTATTCACTGTTTCCTCACCTGACCGCTCAGGAGAATGTGGCGTTTGGTCTAATGTTGGATCAGACATCGAATGTAAGTCGGTTACTAAAAATTCCAGTGTGGAAGCAGCTGAGAAAAGGGCACATGGAAGAGTCGGCCGCTTTGCTAGAGAAATTGAGGTTGGGCTCAGCTTTAGAAAAATATCCACATGAGCTATCAGGTGGTATGTGCCAGCGTGTTGCAATTGCTCAAGCTTTGATCATGAAACCAGCTATCTTGCTTTTAGATGAACCTTTTGGCGCTTTGGATGAAGCGACAAGAGAAGAGTTGCAACGAATTATACTAACGCTGTTTCAAGAGAATCAGCAGGCGTATAAAGAGGGGGGAATGGCACCTCACACGGTGTTAATGGTTACTCACGAAATCAATGAGGCGATTTACGTAAGTAATCGGGTAGTGGGGTTATCTCAATACTGGAACTGGAAGGCTGAGTCTGATCATTGCCCTGGAGCAAAAATTGTTTATGACAAACCTGCCCCTTGCTTTTCCCCTGAGGATGAAAGAGATTTTCAGAAGTTTCGTTCTCAGAAAGATGAGATTCTTAGAGAGGTGTTTGATCCAGAATATCAGAACTCGTCAAAAGAAGTGATGCGGCTAGCACATGAAGCATCTGTTGGAGAGTCCAAATGAAGTCGTCGAATTACCCCTTTATCTCGGATGCAGGTAGGATCATTAATTCAGGGCAATCGAGAACACTATTGCTCACCGGAAATACAACAGACATTTTCTATAGCGATGGAGGCAACAGGCTCTCGGGCGATTATGTTCCTCTTACGGAGCTGTTGGTCGACCTTTGGTCGGTTAAGGGAAATCTAATTGTTATCTACGAACTTAACGGACCGATTCGATTTCTTAGCGATGAAGACGAGCAAAAGATGTGCGATGCTTGGGGTAAATTACATGATGATGGGACGCAGCACGCGATTGATCTGGCGCTTGCAAGAACGAAGCGTCGCGTCGCTGAGCTTAAGAAAGAACCCCGATATAGTTTTAAAGAAAAACTGAAGAAGGCAGAAGGGAATCCAACCTACGCCTTAGAGTTACTGCGGCAGATGTGTCTGTGTTCACGTCTCAGTCATGAAGGGGTTCCATTTCTTTGGGAAGATTTGGTGATTGTTATTGAGGCAGCAGATTTTCTGATTCCCGAAGGTTCAATAAACAGCCTTAAAGATGTTGACCGTCAAAGAGTTGCGATCTGTAGAGATTGGTTTTCGGATCCAGGGTTTACGGAGGCAAGAGATACGGTGTTGCTGGTAGCAGAATCTGCAAGTCTATTGAATTCAAAGCTTACCAAGTTACCGCAAGTTCTAGAGGTGGAGGTCCCATCTCCATTGCAAGAAGAAAGGCTGCACCTAATCGAGTGGTTTATTGCCTCACTGAGTGAGAATGAGAATTTGCAGCTATGGAGCACCCCTGAGGTGTTGGCAAAGATGACTGCTGGCTTGTCATCACATGCTCTCGTTCAACTACTCCGCTTCGCTGTTCATAAACCTGGCGAACTTACGTCGACAGATGTTGTGGCAAAAGTTGAACAGTATATCAAGGATCTGCTTGGTGATGATGTTGTCGAATTTAAGAAGCCGACACATGGAATGAATGACGTAGTTGGCTTTTCAAAGCTCAAAGAGTTTCTTAACGATGAATTTATTCCTCGGATTCAAACGGAAGGTAAAGCAGCTCTCTCAGGTGCAGTGATTGGTGGCCCGATAGGAGCAGGAAAAACGTTTCTTTTAGAGGCCGTTGCAGGAGAACTGGGGATTGTTGTTCTCGTTCTTAAGAACCTTCGCAGTAAGTGGTTTGGTTCAACCGATGTCATTTTTGAGCGATTGCGGCGCATTATCCATTCGCTCGACAAGTCTCTTATTTTCGTAGATGAAGCAGACACCCAGTTTGGTGGTGTAGGAGCGGAAACGCACGATACGGAGAGGCGACTGACTGGGAAGATTCAAGCCATGATGTCCGATCCTAGCCTAAAAGGTAAGACGTCCTGGTTACTGATCACGGCGAGAATTCATTTACTTTCTCCCGATTTGCGCAGGCCGGGGCGAGCGGGTAGTCTAATGATTCCTATTTTGGACCCACAGGGGGATGATCTGAACGCATTTATCGAATGGATGATCAAGCCAGTATATCAAATCGAAGATACGATCAGTGAAAGCACGATCAAAGAATTGAAGCCTCTGCTCGAAGGCTATTATGCGGCTGTGTATGCGGAGATTCGTTCCAATTTGATTGCTGTCGCCGAACGAAAGAAGGTAACTTATCTCGATCTTGAGGAAATTATCTCGATCATCGAGGATTACATTCCTCCATCGCTTAAAGATACACGCAGGTATCAGGCTCTACAGGCTCTTTTGGGATGCACACGTTTGAGTCTTCTTCCTCCTAATATCAATAGGGAAAATCTGAATGACTTTCGTGAACGTTGGTCTCAAGAGATTTCATCACTTGAGATGAAAGGTGTTAGCTAGAGCTACTTGCGATTCGCTGGCAAACAGAGCATTTGGGATAGCGTTTGGCGGCAATATCGTAGTAGGCTTGGAGTAAGTCACATTCGAGTCCAATTTCCCGTCGAACCTCTTTAAGTGGTAGAGAGATAAGCGGGTCCCAATCGACTTTATCTAAGGGCTGGCAATCGGAGACATATCCTAAATGCACGGCATCTTTGAAAATCTGAGCACCGATCTTTGTGAACTTGTATGGTCCAGGATAAATCTTTCCTGCAATGAATGAGAATAGAGCTTTTTCGTGGGTAGAAACTCGATTTGTACTACCCATGGTAAAGCCGATCACGAAAGCTTCATCATTTGGCATAAGACCACGACCAAGGGCTATATGAATATAGTCATGAACTTCTAAAGTAACGCGCCCTTTGAACCAACCTAAGCCCTTAAAGTGAAATTTAGGGTTCTCGACGAGTTGGATAAGTAAGGGAACTTCAAAGCTGTGATTTCCTATTTTTGTTAGGCTATCATAAGCTTCTTTTAAGGTAAGCTCTTTCTCAGCAAGAGGTGCTATCCATGTTTTTAAGTCTGCATGGTATTGGGGCATGCTTTACGTTTCAACAGCATGCCCACTCTTTCAAGGATGAAAAATCGATATCAGTATTTCACACTGCACCCGTAAGGGGTCGTTGAACTAGTTGAAACCGGTTTTCCTGCCATGGCTTCCTCGAGGGCTTGAGCAACGTAGTTGGTCGCTCCATCAATATCTTTCGGATTGACCGATTTGATGGAATCGATGGCTCCTGCATAGATCAAGCTACCCTCTGGATTGATGACAAACATGTGAGGAGTGGTCTTGGCAGAATAAAGTTTACCCACAGTTCCATCTTCATCGAGCAAGACCGCAGTCGCCTTGCTTGCTTTTTCGGAGATAGCCGTGTTCCACTGCTCTGCCGTCATGTATCCTTGTTTTCCCTCGGCAGATGAGCAAATTGAGAGCCAAATGACATCCTTTCCGGTGTAAGTGTTCTGCCATTCTTGCATTTTGCCGGGACTGTAGAATTTTTTTACAAACGGACATCCGTGGTTAATCCATTCGAGAACTACAAATTTCCCCTTGAAGTCGGAAAGTTTATGTGATGTTCCATTCGTATCCGTCAAAGTAAATTCAGGGGCTGGTTTCCCAACTTCGACAGCTGCATGACCTGAACAGAGC
>JBCCKK010000282.1:0-4319 GCA_039027395.1 Verrucomicrobiota bacterium
CGTAGACAGTTACCTTCGTCGTCTTTCCGCTAACGAATTTTTTGACGAACATTTTGTGTATTGGATGCTCGATATATCGTTCTAAACTTTCCGCATCTTTGGTTCGGATAAATACGCCAATACTAAAGCTGTCATCTACGATAGCGCGATCGCTTGGTATGGCTCTACCGACCCGAACATCCTCAACGCCTTCTATTTGTTTAAAGCCTTGAACGGCTTTAATCGCTTGATCAATGGTTTCATCTGAAACGGCTTCGTCATACCAGCAGATTACTACGTGATTAATTTCTTTGGCATCTGATTCCGCTACGGCTGGCAAGGCTAGCGCGATAAACAGAATGACGATTTGGCGAATGGACATTATTGCTCCGCTTTCAAAGCAGCAAAAGCACGTCCTGCTCCCGAGATGGTTTCGTCGATGTCTGCCTCTCTGTGTTCAGCACACAGGAACCAGTTGTGGTGGGGGTGAAAGTAAACGCCCTCTTTGGCAATTAATGCTGAGAATTTTTGCATACGATGAAATCCAGGGTCGTCTGCGAAGCTCATAAACGGGATGGCTGGCGGGCCGGAACACACTACTTCAAATCCATTCGCCTTGGCTTCTCGTGTCAGCCCATCAAATAAGCGTTGCCCCATTTTTTCAAGGTGAGCGGGCACGTCATGTTTTTCGACAAGTTCGAGCGTTTTTAAGCTGGCTGCCATTGGTACAGCGTTGTTCCAATAGCTTCCGGTAAGAAATACATTACTTGCTGCAACTTTGTATTCTTTGCGGCCGAGAGTGGATGAGATGGGATATCCGTTAGCCATCGCCTTACAGAAGCAGACCAAGTCCGGCTCGAATCCAAAGTATCGGTGAGAGCCTCCAATGTTGAGTCGAAATCCTGCTCGAATGTCATCGACAATAAAGAGCGCTCCATGATGAGTGCATAAGTTTCGAATCGTTTTTAGAAATTCTGGGTCCGGAAGGACCGAATTGCCGAAAGCAGGATGATGAAACGGAGTAATGATAACGCATGCAATGTCATCGGAGTGCTTAGCAAATAAGTCTGCAATACTTTCGCTATCGTTCCATTTAAAATTCAAAATCTGAGATAGGTCTTCTTCAATCAGCCCTCCATGGCCGGGTGTGCACCACGCGTCGGTGCCATGATAAGCGCCGGCTACTTTTAGCACTTTTTTGCGTCCTGTGTGTTGTCGGGCAACCATCGTTGCCCAAGTGGTCATGTCAGAACCGTTTTTTGCAAAGACGGACCAGTCTGCAAAGTCTACGAGCCCTACCAAACGCTCGGCCAGTTCAACCATGAGTGGCGAAGGGTGGTTGAAGCAATCTCCTTTGGCCTGTCGCTCGCGAGTAACTGCGTCGACTTCTTCGTTAGCGTGCCCTAGAATGATAGGTCCGTAACCACACATGTAATCGATATACGTATTTCCATCAATATCTGTATAGCGACATCCTTTACCGGAGTCTGCGTAGTAGGGGAGTACTCCAGGAATTGTAGCGACAGGGGTTGCGTGACCGTAGATTCCTCCAGGAATAAGTTCGGCGGCTCGATGAAAGAGTGCCATCGATTTCGGGTAGGGGCTGGACGTATTAAGCATTAGGCTCAGGTAAGATAAGGTTGAATACGCTTCATGACAAGGTCGAGGCTATCAGCAAATGGAACATATCCGGTTAAAACCATTTCTTGTTTTCCCAAGGCAGCGAGGCTGTCGAGTCGATTGGCCATCGCAAGCTGGGCGGTTTGGTCTGTTTTGAATTCAAGCGTAACAAGTGCGGGTCCTGGGAGTTCTCCTTCTCCCGCTTGAGGGGTGTTCGACGTTAAGTCGATCCATTGGTCTGGAAATTTTTCGTGTCGATAGCGGAATACAGCGATGCCTTTGGGTAACTTGGGGAGAAGTTTTTGTCCCTCGGGATCAAGTTCCAATAGAACGACTAACGCTCGCACCGCTAGGAATAGAGAACAATGGGCATGAATGGCTAGGAAGTCAGGATCTTCGAGATCTGCTGGGTCAGGTTGCAAGACCGCCTCGAGTCGATCGGTAACTTTTTGAAATAATCCCATTTTCGGAAGGACACTCCATCCTCCCAGTGGAATCGGTATGGCTAATCCCTTTTTTGAAAATAGACTTACACATTGCGCCGCCGTTGGGAGAAGTAGATTGAGCTGTGAAACATTTGTTCCATTCCCTGAGGAGGCTTGGTTATCGTGAAAGCTGATGGAACCGTGTTCACCGGAAGCTAACGCAAACCGAACCCCAAAGGTTTCATTTTCGATCATCGTCGCAGCCTTAGAATCATAACGACAAAGCGGTGCTAGCGTCGGAAGCACGGCTTCCAAATACAAACGAGAAACGAGTAGCGAAGGTTTCGTATTAGGCACAGGCACGGCGAGAGTTAACCACAGAGCGTTTTATGGATATAGTCTTTTTTAGCCTTTCCATAGAGTTCTGCTTACAGGGATTCAAGAAATCGGATGATATCTTTTGGGGTTTGAGTAGGTTTGATGTTGGCCATCTTTCTGCGAATATTTTTTGGAATGTCGGGATGTTCGAGCCACTTTTGGGCTACAGAAGCAAGTTGCTTGGGGGTGTAGATGACTCGGTCTATTCCATGAGAGCGGCAAAACTGAACCGTAATCCACTCTTGAGGCATGATGCCTCCCATCCCATTGTGAATTATCGGACATCCACACAAAATTGCCTCGCTAGTTGCTCCGGTTCCAGGCCGGGCGACAATGGCGGTCACGGACTGCATCAGATAATGCATATCTTGTCGATATCCTAGGGGAATGGCTTTAACAGCCCGATCCATTTGGGACCATTTTTGAATTTTCTCGAGTGTACTCTTATTTCGTCCACATAAAGCGACTACCTGAATCGGAAGGCTTAGGGCTTCGAGAGCATTGAGAAACTTGAGGTGATTATTGGCTCCAGCATCTCCCGTGCTTAGTATGAGGGTAAACATGTCGGGGTCGAGATGGAATTCATCAACTAAAAATTGACGTCTTGCAGATTCATCGAGATTGGATTCGTAAAAGGGAGGGCGAAGTAAAAAACCTAAATGATGCGTTTTGCTGTGAGGCATACTATGTTCTTTGATAGCCGCTTCACAAATCTCAGGGGCTGCTCCGATAAAAAAATCGGCTTTGGGATTAATCCAATGCCGGCTTAGTCCATATCCTCCATAAAGCTCACCGCAATAGGTGCCGCAGATCGGGGGACTTTCCGGAAGCGCGCGCCGAGCGAGTTCGAAGAAGCCATGATTGGTATGCCCATGAACGCTGACAATGATATCGGGTTTAGTTTCTTGGATAAACTGGGTGAATCGGCTTGCTCCCATAATTTTGTCGGCATTTCGATGCATCGACGCGATCTCAAGGTAGTTGAAGTAAATGTGATGTGCCCAAGGAGCATTGCGCTGGATCACATTATAGGTTTCAACACCAAGTCGATATAATGGATGGGAGGTTTCGAGGGTTTCATTGATTTGAACATCCCAAGAATCTGAGCGCTCCTGTTCTGCCCAAAGAGAAAGGGCCTTTGCTCTCATATTGTGACCACTTCCTGTGGCCGATGTCAGAATGAGGAGCTTCATTAAAAACGGTGTATGCTAGCTATTCGGGGGTGCTTGGAACATACGCTCCCGAGATTACTGGCTACTTTTTGTAGGAAACACCCGCCTTTTTAAAGGCTTTGAGAAGGGCCTCAACGAACCGCTCGAGTTGCTCGCGTGTGTGAAGGGCACTAACCGCACAGCGGATTAGATCTTTTCCAACAGGAACACCTGGAGATACGGACATTACGGTGAAGAATCCTTGTTCCCAGAGGCTTTTCCAGACAACCCAGCAGCGGTCACGATTTCCAATGACGATCGGTACAGCAGCTGTGGGGCTGTCCCAATAGTCGATATTATGTTGTTCCAGCATGGATCTCAAATACTCGGTATTTTCGCTAAGTCTTTCGCGGTGCTGTGGTTCTTCCTGCATTACCCTTAAGGAAGCAAGGGCTGTGGCGCAAACGGGGGGTGTCGGTCCGGCGCTAAAGATAATCTGTTTCGAGTTACTTCGGAGATAATCAATTACGTGTTTGTCGGCCGCGACAAATCCTCCGGCGCTCGCCAGTGATTTCGAGAAACTGCTGACAATAACATCCACATCTTCACTAACTCCAAAGTGGTGACTTACGCCACGACCGTCTGGACCGAGCATACCGAATCCGTGGGCGTCGTCGACGATGAGAAATGCATTATGCCGATTCGCCAAATCAACGAGTTTGTCGACAGGAGCAATGTGCCCTTCCATGGAATACACACCATCGAC
>JBCCKK010000283.1:0-4229 GCA_039027395.1 Verrucomicrobiota bacterium
ACCCAGCGAAATGCTGGAAGTTCCTGTCGGCGAGGCAAGACAGATTTACAACAGCACACTGTACCAGCTTTTCGAATACTTGCAGCCCAGTGCTCTCGTTCCTTTCAATCAACATTTGCGCATCCGGAAGAAATTCTTCTTACAGGCAGCAACGATTGGTGAAAGCCTACTGGGCTTAAATCGGTGGATTTTCGAGAATTTTGAATATCAGTCCGGATCAACGGATCTTTCGACACCAATTAGGGATGTCGTCATGAAAAGGCGAGGGGTTTGCCAGGACTTTTCGCATCTCATGCTGGCGATCCTAAGAAGCAATGGGATTCCCTGTCGTTACGTTAGCGGCTACATTGAGCCCAATGACCCAACAAAGACCGGTTCGAAGCTGGTCGGGGCTGCGGCAAGTCACGCCTGGGTCGAAGTCTATTTGCCGGGTGGCTTCTGGTGGGGCCTTGATCCGACGAATAATCAAGTCGCAGGTGAACGCCATGTAATGGTAGCGGTCGGCCGTGATTACGAAGATGTCACCCCAATGCGAGGTACTTACAAAGGGGCAACTGATCAGCAGTTAAACGTTATGGTTTCACTAAAACGAACTGAACAAATCGTTTGATAAGAACTTGAGCTTCATGCGACTCAAAATCGAACATACTACGGAGCACAAATACGGGGCTTCAGTTAGCTTTAGCGATCATAAGGTCTATTTGCGTCCGCTCGATAGTCACCGTCGGGAAGTTCACTCTTTTGCTGTTGAGACACATCCTGCTTCAATCCAACGCTGGGTTCGCGATGCCTATGGTAATCTAGTTCTAGTTTGTAACTTTGGCTTGGAGACAAACCAGGCTTTGAAGTTTTCCGCCACGATGGAAGTTTCCATTATGGAGGAGAATCCTTTTGATTTTATTCTCGAATCCTATGCAACCAGCTATCCTTTTGCTTACCGAGCACCTGACATAACTTCCTTGCTACCATTTATGAGTAAAGGCTCACAAAAAGGTGCACTGAGAATACTCGATTGGTTCTATACAGCTGTGCCTCAGCCTCTTAATCATACTGACGTGGTCCAATTCCTGTCCGATTTGAATACAGCTGTCTTCCGTGATATAGGTTATATCCGTCGTGATGAGGAAGGTATCCAAGAGCCGGATACGACATTGGAAAAACGCACAGGTTCTTGCCGGGATATGGCTGTTCTTTTTATTGCTGTGGTGCGCCAGATCGGATTTGCCGCAAGGTTTGTCAGTGGCTATCTGTATGACCCGCCTTCTAAAGGAAGTGATGATGCGCATCTATTTAATCGGGCAGTGGGATCAATGCATGCCTGGGCTGAAGTCTATTTGCCGGGAGCAGGCTGGAAGGGATTTGATCCGACTAACGGAATTTTATCGAATCAGTATTTTGTGCCTAGCGCTGTTTCCCATGATCCGCTCACGGTATCTCCGATCCAGGGGAAATATTTTGCTGAGGGACCGGTTTCCTCAGACCTAAGTGTCGATTTGAAGATCGAGGAAGTTAAATGAAACATGGCCGAAAAATTCTAAACCTGGCAGGAGTGGTTGAATCCTTCCTTGAATCGGAAGGGATCACCCTGACAATGGGTGGAGAGCCAACCTTTATTGTGACGCATCCGGATACTGCCGAATGGAATAATGCGGCAATGGGTCCGGAAAAACTGGGCTACGCGCGGCGGATGACCGAGATACTGCTGAAGGAGATCTATCCAGGCGCACTGGCAATGCAGGTCTTTGGTAAGTGGTATCCTGGTGAGCCGCTCCCGCGTTGGAACTTTGTTACTCTTCACCAGCGGAACGGTGACGCGCTTTGGCCAGATAGAGAACGCTTACTTCTTGACGATATTCAAGGAGGAAATACGGCCAAGAATGCCGGCATCGTTGCCCGTTCATTAGCAAAGGCGTTAGGCCTGAGGAAGCAGCTTTTACGCGGAATGGAGCAGGCAGCAAAGAGGAAAACGTCAGGCTGGATTTTGCCGCTTCGTTACGAAAGTGATGGATGGATTTCAGATAGTTGGCCTTACAGTAGTCAACAACCTTTGCGTCTCATACCTGGAGACAGCCCAGTTGGTTTACGGCTGCCTTTAAATGAATTACCAAAGTCACTTTCGCGGGGAGCACTTACAATTGAAGTGCGCAAGGGCGCGCTAGAGATCTTCCTGCCGCCGCTCGAGTGGACTGGGTTTGAAAAACTGATTCTAATTCTTTTGGACTTGGTCCGCGAGCTGGATTTGAAAGATATTGTTTTTTGCGGCTACGGGCCATCAAAGACCAGTGGAGCGCTGACAACAGTCGGTCTTGCCGCGGACCCTGGAGTCTTGGAAGTTAATCTACCTCCAGCTAAAACCTGGGCCGAGTATGACCTTTTTCTTGGGCAATGTGCAGACGCTGCTGCTGCTTGTAATCTGCATCTGACAAAATTTGGACTTAACGGCACAGTAAGGGGCACGGGTGGGGGATCGCATCTGGCCTTTGGAGGAGAGGATACGGCCACAAATCCATTTTTGCTACAGCCTGACCGTATCTCATCATTGCTACGCTATTGGCAGCATCATCCTGCGCTCTCTTACATCTTTAGTGGTCAGTATGTCGGACCAGGTAGCCAGGCCCCAAGAGTAGATGAAGGACCTTTGCATGGTCTTTATGAATTGGAAGTCGCCTGTGAAGGAATTGAAGGCGCACTGCCTGGAACCTTGAGTGGAGAATCGATCGATCAGTTTTTAAAGAACCTCATGACTGACTCGGCCGGTAATACCCATCGGGCTGAATTATGTTTTGATAAATTTCATAATCTTTCGGCACCGAACGGCTGCATCGGAATCATCGAGATGCGTGCTTTCGAGACATTTCCTCAAGCGTCAACAATGTCACTGGTTGCGCTGTTCATCCGTACGATCATTGCACGCCTTTTTCGGAAGCCGTTCCGTAAAGGTCTGCGTCGCTTCGGCCCTGCGCTACATGACAAGTATTTCTTGCCCACTTTCCTTTGGGAAGACCTGCAGGAAATCTGTGCAGACTTGCGAGCACATGGTTTTGAATTTGATCCCGAGTGGCTTCGAGATGTTTTAAGTTTTCGTTGTCCAAGTTTGGGCAGAATGAGACTGAAAGATGGGGTTCTTGAATTGAATCAAGCCTTTGAATCCTGGCCGCTAATGGCTGAAGAAAGTCTGGAAAGTTCCATGGTGCGTGTGCTCGATAATTCAACAGACCGTTTGCAAGTAACCCTTTCCAATCCTGATCTGATTAAGAAAGGCTTTTTGCTTGTAAATGGGATTGAGGTTCCACTTGAGAGAGTCGGTGACTGTCTTATCGCCGGTATCCGTTACAAGTGCGCCAGCGCATATCCGGCCTTACATCCTCATGTCCCGATTCAATCACCCATCAGTTTCGAATGGGTTGATCGTGAAAGTGGCAAGACGACGCAAGCCTATCGCTACCATTACTGGAATCCTTCTGGCCCTATTTACGATGGACGTCCACAGACGACAACAGAGGCCGCTGATCGACGCAAAGCGAGATGGTCTCGTGCCAATGATCTAATAGGCCGTCAGCCTGTTCCTTTTACTCCTAAGATGTCGCCCGAATATCGATACACACTCGATTTGCGACGCCAGTTGCTATAGCAGGATATAAACGAATTATAATTATTTCGGTTCGAAAGGTCATATCTTATCGCTTAGTCGCATCGAAGCCAAGGAAAGACCAGATAGCAAGAGTTCCAACCTACCTTTGGGTTTTTAGCGAAGGGATGACTTACTTTGAGAGGAGCAAAATGGCGGAGCCTCGGGAGACCATCAGTTTCTCTTGCTTTGCGGAAGGAGCTTACTCCCTCAAAGCCTGATTATCGAGTATCAGGGTAATGTTTGGGAGCGTGTTTGCCAATTGTTGACCTCTCCAATTCTAGCACTTTGAGCCATAAAACCGCTTCCTATAGCCCAAATTATGCGCTATATTGGGCTATAAGATAAAAGGCTATAGCCCATGAATTGGAATTGGACGCAAAAAGGCTGGAGTGATTTTCGCTATCTCGATGAGCGCCGTGAAATGATGCAGTGGTGGTCAAATTATTTAGAGGAAAAATCGAGTTCTATTGCGCATAGCTAGATATGAATGATGCAACCGCAGAACAAACAAAGCTTGTTGATGCTAAAGGGTTACTGGCAGCACTCTTTGAAGAAGATTGCAGGCCCTTCTCTTCATTGGCTTCGACAGATGCAAGCA
>JBCCKK010000284.1:0-4206 GCA_039027395.1 Verrucomicrobiota bacterium
TTATCCAAGGAAACCTTTTTGTCGATCGCCATTTCCCATGTCTTGCTCTTGATCCTGCGGCCTGATAAACAGGATTATCAAGGCACGGCAGTGACAGTGGATGTGGCTCGAAAAATAAAAGTCAACAAGATGCTTTTAGCCGTTAATAAGGTGCACAGTCAGTTTGATCGAGCGGCCCTGAAGCAAAAAGTCGAAGAAATCTATGCCGAGACGGTGGCAGGCATCTTTCCGCTCTCAGAAGATATGACGTTGCTGGCAAGCGAGGGGATATTTTGTCTACGGCATCCAGACCACCCCATGAGTCAAGAGTTTCGCCAGGTAGCCCAGCAAATCATTGATGCTTGATGCGGGTGCTCGCTTCGATTAAACCACTTTGTCCCTCTGGAGTCCTATTGCCCACGTCCTGGCTTGCAATCGGCGAAACCCAATGCCTCCGAGTCGAGGAAACTTGCGATCGCCATCTCAACCACTGCCTCAATGGGGCGTGATTCAGAGAAACATGGGATAGGTTGCAATATCATCCCAAGACCAAGAACATGTGGCTAATTCGGCTCTTTGAGCGACGGTATCGTGAGACCGAGAATGTGTCCATATCCAGTTGAAGTAACTCACCACTAACAGAGTCGTGACTTTAGTCTGCTCCCAAAGCTTGCCAAATTTATTCTGGCGGCGGTGCCATCGTCCAGTCTGTTGCCGGACAATACCATTCGTCCGCTCTAATCGTTGCGTGTTTTCTTTCCCCATCACAGGGGTGACCTCCGGCAGCAGCACCCGTTCATAACCGCCACAATCGTCGGTGTACCAGAGCTTCGCCTCGGTCTTCCCCTCAGTACTCACCACGAGTTCGTCGAAAAAGGCATCCGTGTGCTGGCCCACCCGGGCACTGATTCTCAAGCCACTTTCTCGGGCCAGACTTAAGCCGATCCAGCAACCCCCCTTCTCTAACTCCTTGGGTAAGCAGTGTTTTTGTATTTTTTGCACAAACGACCACATCTCGTCGGCTACGACCTTCTCCGTATCCCCTGATTGAATCGAATGGTTATGAACCAATTAAGATTTCTCACTGGTGGCTCGAAGCAGACTGACGACCGTTCCATAAGCTCGGTGACTCACTCGCGCCACGCCGCGTAAACGGCTCCCTTCAGCATGGGTCTGGAGGATCGTTTCGACCTCCGGTAACCTGCCATCAACAATAAATCGTATTGAGGGTCTCCGTGAAGGTCTTGCCACACTGAGGACATTTGAAGTGTTGATTGCTTTTGCTGGTGCGATCATGCTTGTGAGCTTTCGGATGGTCACAGTAGGGACATGGCATCACGCATCACCTGATTCATTAGATGCCGATGACGAATCCCAGGTTTGGTTAGTTCACGATTATTTATTCCATTCAAAAGGTCGATTGTAGTCACCTGCAATATCATGGAACGTTTTCAACTTTTCCTCACTCAGTTCATCACGCCACCGTTGATCCAACTTGATGGTGAGATCCATCTCAGCGTAATAGTTGCCATGCACCTCTGTGGCTCCAGCCGGTACAGGCTTATTTTGATAACGAGCAATGAGCGCTCGTGCGCTACGACTACCTGCGATGTAATAGTGCTCGTGCTTCCAGTATTCCAACATGTCTGGCTCAAAAGGAATATTCAGAAAGTTGCAAACGTCAGACATGACGGCGGTCGGTTCTGTCGCCAATGCTTCGTACCGGAGACGCAGTCGCTTATTAGCTGGCAGACTCTCAAAGACCTGTTCGCACTGCATGAAGTTAGATAACCATCGTTGGCTGATAGATTCAGCAGTTTGGTCAGGATAAGCACGCAAGTAAGAATTCAGCACGGCTCTACCATCACGCACCACATGGATCACGTAATAGTCGATTATACCCTGGCGAAATTCTCGAGCGTTAAGGCGTTGAGCGACCCAATCAGGGTATTTACTGGAGTCAATGAGTAGTTCTTGGCGAATTCGCTTATGCAGTAAAAGATAAGGGTTTAAGACAGCATCTGTGCGAGTAGTTTCCCGAAACAGTCGCTCGAACTTTAAGGGAATAAACCGATGTAAACGATGACCACTCAGTCCTAAAGCTAAAGATTTTGCATCTTCTTGAGTAAAATGATCTTCCCAAAAAGTTCCCGTTGGGCAAAAACTTTTGAGAGAAGGATTACGACCGTAAATTTCAGGCAGTTTACTGATTTCACCTAGCGAAAATCCTTTAGAGTGACTACCTAACATCAAGTCCAACATCGTCGAACCTGACCGACCAATACCTAAAATAAAAACAACTTTATTCCGCATCTAATTAGAGTGTCCAGTGTCCTTCATTTGTAGCTAGCGTTTCACAACCTTGCGTTTGAGACGACCTAGCAGGTTCGCCTTTGGCGGAGGCATAAGATTTCTCAAGGATTCAGCAGTGTTCATAAAGCGATAACTTTCCCAAAGCTCCCAGTAAGGACCGCTAGGACGCATTGGACATCCTGCCCAGTGAAGATAGCGCAATCGGCGATCGCCGTCATACAACAGGTTACCCTGTTGCTTAAAATGCGAACTTCCTGCCCAACTTCCCGGCTCATCAGCATTCGCTTGAGCAATATTGACTCGCCGTTCAATTAATTTGAGCACTAAGTAGTTCAAAATCGGTTGATCTGTGGTTCCTGTAGAAAAATCAAAGTATTCGCGGTGATTGGCGCATTCCTTCAGCGTATCCAACATTTCCTGATAAGAAAATTTCTCTTTGCGGCTACCCCAGAAACCACTATTAAAGATGTCTTTTAAGTCGGCTTCGCTGAATAAACCTTTTTCTTGAACAACAGGAGTAAAGACTTCGGCCAGACCACGGCCTTTGGCTTGAAAATCACAACAGAAGAAGTCTGCATCCTGAAGATATGCAAGGCTGTGCGTAAGACTTTGAAAGAGTAAAATATCAACATCGACGTAGACAAACTCATCTAACGGCCCAAACCATAAACTGAGCTTGCGCATTTTATTGGGTAGCTTAAGAAAGTCCCGAGGAAAAATATCTGCAACATCGTTGGTCAATTGTTCAACAAAAGGTTGATTGGGAAATATTTGTACGCCAAAATGATCTCGGCAGATAGGCCAGATCTGCTCATAGTTTTCATCAAAGGGGACCAAAAAAACTGGGACTTCAGGATCATGCAATCGTAAACTACTGAGGAGCGCGATTGTTTGATCGAAGACGCAATCGTTCGCAACAAAGTACACACCACGATTCATACTATCCACTCCGTCTTAGGTGATTTAAGCGATACCTAGTTTACTCATGATCTTTCTACGCCAACTTTGAGAAGACGTTTGCGGGGAGATAGGAGAGCCCGAGAATGTTGGACAACTCTTCGGATCTTTCAAATATCGGTAGTGTAAAAAGAGCTCTCGATAGGGAAAATCAAGGTTTTCTCCTTGACAAAGCTGTCGAAAGGTAGATGAGGAAACACCGATATAGTGCAGATACGTCAGGCGTTCATTTTTGTCATACAGCAAACTTTCTGCTCTTCTCTCAAAATGGGGAGATGTTACTGAACAACCAGTCCTTTTTTCAGGAGGAAGTTCTAACGCAAAATTAAAGACCGGAATATTCAAACGCATTTTCATATAGTTTAGTAGTGACTGGTTGGGCGCATTAGGATACAAGATCTCTGCCTCTCCAGCCATCAGTTGTTGAGCCAACCAGCTGCGCTCCTTAGGTGTAAATAAACCTTTTCGTCCGCCATAGAAGCCAGCACAAAATATTTCTTTATCAATTCGATTCTGAGGAAATAGCTTGTAGAGTTTAGAAGATTCTAAGTTATATATATGAGAGGAATCCTTGAACTGAAAATCGTAAACGATAAAATCGCTAGATTGTAACTGCTCGAACAAAAACTTTAGAGAATTGAGGACCAGTATATCCGCATCAAAGTATAGGAATTTATCGAAAGGCGCTTGGGCATCAAACGCGTAATACCGACGATTCATACCTATTCGATTAACGCCTTGAATGCCCTTTTCAGCCCAAGTGCTCAAGGCTGTCGGATGGCCCTTCCAGGCATCGTAAGAAAAATCTTCCCAGGACTTAAAGCAAGCTGGATCACTGATTATGAAAACATTTTCACGATGGCTAACATCAGCCTCTACTGCTGCAATATTATTGTCATAGGCAATCACAGCGACTGGCATATCCTTACCAATATTAACCTCAATGCTGTTCAGCAA
>JBCCKK010000285.1:0-4199 GCA_039027395.1 Verrucomicrobiota bacterium
CAAAAACAACCGCTCCGAAACGAGTTCCAGTTCCTCCTCCGAAAAAGAAGGCCCAGCCGCCTGTAACACCAATAGGCGACAAAAAATCCGTTTTAGGAGACACTTCGGTTGAGCAAAAAACTACAGACACCCAGATGTCTTTGGACCTTCCAGGGAAAGAGGAAACTAAGCCTGTTGTTGTCCTTCCCGGGCAGAAAAATCCGCAAATGCCCGTTATTCAGTCTTTAAAAACAAAAACGGGAGTTGACGAACAAATCAAGGCTTTGCCTTTAACGCAGTTGCCTTCACTTCCCATTTCTGCTGCGGTTTCTGATTCTAAAACCGCTTCAGCCAAACCGATACGGGTTAAGGTTGAGATGCCTAAGTCTAAACCGACGGCAAAGCCTCCTAAGGCGGTTAAGATCGAAAAACCTAAGGAAAAATCGGACATTAAGAAAGGCCTCAAGAAGGAAACGCTTAGATTAAAGAAAGCAGAAGCAAAAATTAAACCTCCGATTCCTCCGGTTCCTATTTCTCGTGAAGCCAAGACGACGTCAGATCCAGGTAAGACTCTAGCCAAAGCAAAGCCGGGGGCTTCCTCAAAGCCCGCTGTTGTGGCCTCGTCGCCGGAAAAGGTTGGTAAAGCTAAATTCCCAGCCGTGGGCAGAGGACCATCGTTAATTAAGCCCTCTGAGCTCAAAGCGCCCCAGGAAAGTAAGAAAGAACCTAAAGCAAAAGTCGCGTCCAAGCCTGAGCCTAAGACACCGGTAGCCCCAGTTGCAAAAGAAGCGGTTAAATTGCCGGAATCTGTTTCGGTAAAATCGAAAGATCAAGCGATAACAGAAACAAGACCTAAAGAGCAAGCCGTTCAAGCACCGGCAAAAGACGCAAAAGATGCGCCAGTCAAATCTGTAGAAACAGGGAAAGCGTCAAAAATATCGGGTAAAGTTCGCTCCCATAAGAAGTCGCCCAAAGTAATTTTGCCACCGGCAAAGGAAGAAAAGTCCGACCGTAGAAGTGTGATTTGGATTCCACTCGTAATGCTACTTCTGGCAGGGATTGGCTTTGCACTTTACTGGTATCAACGAGAGACTTCCGTTGAGGTAGCGGTCGCTTCCGGCGACCTCCAAGTCCAATCTGAAGCGCTCATTGTTTTGAATTTTGCCGGTAAGCTCGAGCTGCTGCGCAACGATTACTTCCGTCGTCGCACTCCGCTCGAAGAGGATATGAAGGATTCGAAAGCCAATCTTGCTGCCGCAAAAGGAGATCTCGCTGGAAGGGTGCAAAGGAAGAAACTGCTTGAGGATGCACTCGAACAGTATCGATCTGAGATTCCGGAATATCTTTCGGATAGCCAGGACGCATTGTCTAATCTGTGGGATGTTCAGAGTGCGAACCTTGAATCCGAATACGATAATTTCAAAGAATCCTTACATCAACAGATTGAACAAAGAGCTCGAGAATTGAATGTAACCTATGAACGTAATAAGAAGATTGATGCGATCGCGGTCGCGGTTAACGCGTTCCGATTAGGACTGTATGATGTCGCTAACGAAGTTAATGTCGCCAGCGAACGGGCTTGGGCCGAAGATATTCTCCAAGAGTGGGTGAAATATGAAGAAGGGTGGAGAGAGGAGCAGCTGAGCATCAAAAAGAAAGCGATGGAAATCAAAAAGGAACCTCTGCCTAAGATTGCTGAAACACGGAAGCGGATTGAAAACTTGGAACGAGAAGTCGAAGCGTTAGAAATCGATATCGGCTCACTTAACGAAGAATGCGAGCGCCACGAAGGTTATGTAAAAGAAACGATGAATCGGTTGGCCTCGATTGATCAGCCGTTTTTGGATGAGCTAAAACGGGTTCCAGATGAATTCAAAGTGGCCTCATTCCCAGTATCATCCGATGGCAGGGTAGTTTTGGGACAGCTCCACAAAAATGAGGAGCTGAATCAAGGGGTTCATATGATGTTAGTGCGGGCCACTCGAGGAGATGAGGTTTTTTGGGCAATTCAGGAATTTGAAGTCCTTCCGTATCAGCAGGTGATGGTAGAGATCGGGAAAGAACAGTTCATATCACTCAAGTCTGTTCTGGATAAAGGTCTTTTTCAGCAACTCGAGTAACTAGAGTCTGATGTCGGATGCATCGCCCAACTCGGCAATTTTCCTGTGGCGGCGACTGGTTCCGACGCATGCGTTAGATGTATGGCTTGAGAGAATCTCTTGGGTGGGGCTTGAGAAATGCGTTTCTCGCGAATTACCGGGGAAGAAGCGAGCCTCCTTAGAAGTATATTGCTCTTCCGAAAAAGAAGCGATCAAACTCAAGGCAAACTACGGGGGAGAGTTTCGTCGCTTAAAGAAAGCGACTTGGCAAGCCAGTCAAAAGCCAACGTTTTTCCTGCCGATCCCTCCTCATTGTTGTATTGTTGCACCTGGTGTTAAGATCCCGGATCGGTATACCTCTCTTCCAAGAATCGAACTGCCGGCAGGTATGGCCTTCGGAACTGGAGATCATCCGACGACGGCAATGTGTTTGCGGCAACTTTTACAACGGCTTGGAAACGAACGGAAGCGAGTTCTCGATATGGGAACGGGGAGTGGAATTCTTGCCCTTGCAGCCGCCCTCAGAGGACACGAGGTCGTAGCCGTTGATAATGATCCCGAAAGTATTCGAGAAGCTCACAAGAACGCAAAGCGAAATCCGAGAATACCTAAGATTGAATGGAAGTTAGGAAGGGCTGAAAGTTTGGATACTCGGGCAAAGTTTGATGTCGTTGTTGCAAATCTGTTTCTTTCGATCTTAACGGCCGCGCTACCTCGCTTCCGAAAGGTCCTGAAAACTCAGGGCACTCTAATTCTCTCGGGTGTCCTGCATGAGCAAGAAGCGGAGATCTTGGCCACACTGCAAAGAAATGGATTTAGACTTCTGAAACGACTGAAAAAAGGGAAGTGGCTTTGTCTCGTAGCCGACAGAGGTGTTAGCTAGGATATCAAGCGAGAGCTTGTTTAACAAAGAACGGACCTTCGTAGACAAACCCCGTGTAGCTTTGAACTAAGGTAGCTCCTGCATCTAGTTTTTCTTTGACGTGATCTGCGGTGAAAACTCCGCCTACTCCGACAATTGGCAACTTGCCCTGCGTGGTGTCACTTATGTGTCGGATAATACGGTTACTTTTCTCTCGGAGAGGGGAGCCGCTAAGCCCTCCTTGCTCAGGGCTGGTGAGGCAAGAATGATCGATTGTTGTATTTGTTGCGATAATTCCCGAAAGCTCGAGCTCTTCAATGATTTCGAGAATTTTGTCGATCTGAGCAACCTCTAAATCGGGCGCAATCTTCAGCAGTAATGGCTTATGAGATCCAGATGCTTTATTTTCTTGAATGAGCTTTGATAAAATCCCCTTGAGAAAAGAAGGCGCTTGAAGCTCTCTAAGTTGTGGGGTGTTTGGTGAGCTGACGTTGACAACAAAAAAGTCTCCAAGCTCTTTAAGTTCTTTGAAAGAGGATAGATAGTCCTCAGCGGCATCTTCGAGTCCTGTTTTTTTTGATTTTCCGAGATTAATACCGATGGGGAATTCGGGAAACTGGGTAGATTGTCGAAGCTGCTTAAGCTTCTTCGCGATTGTGGTAGCACCTTCATTGGGAAATCCGAGCCGGTTGATTAAGGCTTGATGTTTTGGGTAGCGGAAGATTCGAGGTTTTTCGTTTCCAGGTTGTGCATGGAAGGTAATGGTACCGACCTCAGTAAAACCAAAGCCCAGGTGGTAGAGAGCGGGAACAATTTCTGCATTTTTGTCGAATCCTGCAGCCATTCCAAGGCGATTGCGGAACGTTAAGCCCCAAAGCTCAACAGGATCGCCAGGGATTCCGATATATGGCTGGAGCACCTTAGTGAATAGCGGAACTTGAAGCACGTGAATACCGGCGGAATGAATCCATTCTGGATTGGTTTTGAAAAGTAAAGGGCGAATCAAATTCTTGTAGATCATGGAAACAAACATTTTATGATTGCGGCAAACGGTCTATTTGCCGATGCAAAAATTCTGGAAAAGCCTATCGAGTACGTCTTCGTTCGAGGTTTCACCGACAATTTCAGCAATGGCGTAGAGTGACGACCGCAGATCAGAACTCACGATTTCTGGAGGTTCTTTGGTCTCCATGTTCTGGTGCGCCCGATCTAGGCTGACTTTTGCGGTGTTAAGGTGGAACTCATGGCGAGAGTTGATC